>JBDTRM010000014.1:0-14105 GCA_039931675.1 Bacteroidia bacterium
CCATTAGGACTTTTAACCAACTGGTTGTTAATTTGTGCAATTTGTCATACACACTAAACAAGTTTTTTAATCGTAAGGAGGTCTTTACATTCGCCCAAACTTAAGAAATAGCAATTCAAACTTATATGAATATTCTCGTTACAGGTGGAACAGGTTTTATCGGCTCTCACACAGCAGTGGAATTGCTTGAAAAAGGTTATGATGTCTTTATTATAGACAACCTGAGCAACTCACATGCAGAAGTTGTGGATGCAATTCAAAAAATAACCAACAAAAAAGTTTCATTCCATCACTTAGATTGTTGCGACTTTGCAGCAATGGATAAATTTTTCGCGCAAAGTAAAATAGATGCAATTATACATTTCGCTGCTTTGAAAGCTGTGGGCGAATCAGTTGTAAAACCGATTGAATATTATCGCAACAATTTAGATTCGCTCTTAAATTTATTAGCGCTATGCCAAAAGCATGCTGTGAAAAATTTTGTTTTTTCATCATCCTGTACTGTTTATGGCGAGCCTGATTATTTACCTATTGATGAAAAAGCACCGGTGAAGCAACCTGAGTCACCTTATGGCAACACCAAAAAAATTGCGGAAGACATACTGCGTGATACTGCCAAAGCAACTGATATTAAGGTTATCAGCTTGCGCTATTTCAATCCTGTTGGTGCACACCCTACAGCTTTAATAGGTGAGTATCCATTGGGCAAACCCAACAACCTGATGCCTGTAATTACACAAACAGCAATTGGAAAAATAAAACAGTTCAGTGTGTTTGGAACTGATTACGATACACCTGACGGAAGTAATATACGCGACTATATACATGTAGTTGATTTGGCCTTAGCTCACGTTATTGCAATTGAACGACAGCTAAATGGAAAAACAAAAACCAAATTCGAGGTCTTTAATTTGGGAACCGGCAACGGTATTTCTGTTTTAGAAATGATAAATGCTTTTGAAACCAACACCGGTATAAAACTGAATTATAAAATAGCTGCGCGCAGACCGGGTGATGTGGTAAAGGTATGGGCCGACACTACTTTTGCCAATGAAGAGTTAGGATGGAAAGCCACACGTGATTTAAAACAAATGGTACTTGATGCATGGCGATGGGAACAAACCCTTGCAGCGGATGTGAAGCGCACATAGAACAATCATGAAATTCTACCGGGCTCAACTTTTTGAATTACTGTTCCGGCTTCGTTTTCAAATCAATTTCATAAACTTACATTTGCGCCTCTTAAAATTGAAAAGTTTAAAATGAAAATACTAATTACAGGCGGTGCGGGTTTTATTGGTTCGCATGTGGTGCGCAGGTTTGCAACAAGCTATCCGCAATATCATGTTTTCAATCTTGACAAATTGACTTATGCAGGCAATCTTGAAAACCTTCGCGATGTAGAAAAGCTGCCTAACTATACTTTTATAAAAGGAGATATTGTTGACGGAGATTTTATCAATCAGATTTTTGAAGAATATAATTTCCATGCAGTGATACATCTTGCTGCCGAAAGTCATGTGGACCGTTCCATCATTTCACCGATGGATTTTATTATGACAAACATTGTGGGAACAGTTAATCTTTTAAATGCTGCGAAAGGAAATTGGCAAGAGGCAGGGGGCAAAGAAATAAGCGGTAGTGGTAGTGGTAGCAGCAGTCATTCTGATCCCGAAAACCGAAAACTTTTCTATCATGTTTCTACTGACGAGGTTTATGGTACGTTAGGCGACACAGGTTATTTTACTGAAGAAACGGCTTACGATCCTCACAGTCCTTATTCTGCGTCAAAGGCCAGCTCTGACCATTTGGTGCGTGCTTATCATGATACATATAAGTTACCGATCACAATTTCAAATTGCAGTAATAATTACGGACCAAATCATTTTCCGGAAAAATTAATTCCGCTTGCCATTCATAATATTAAAAATAACAAACCGATTCCGGTTTATGGCAAGGGAGAAAATATACGCGACTGGTTGTATGTTGAAGATCATGCAACAGCCATTGATGTTATTTTTCACAACGCAAAAGTTGGAGACACCTATAACATTGGCGGGCATAATGAATGGAAAAACATTGACCTGATTAATTTGCTGTGCAACATCATGGATAAGAAACTTGGCAGAGCAAAAGGCGAATCGGCAAAACTTATTACTTACGTGAAAGACAGGCAAGGACACGATTTGCGTTATGCGATAGATTCATCAAAACTGCAACGCGAATTAAATTGGAAACCATCTTTGCAATTTGAAGAAGGATTGGAAAAAACTGTTGACTGGTATCTTGCTAATGATGAATGGCTTAATCATGTAACATCTGGAGCATATAAAAACTATTACGAAACTCAGTACTCACACCGATGATTTAGGAGTTAAATTTTAAAAACAACTATGTACGATAAACCATTTCATACAGAATCGCTAAAATCAAAATCCATTCTCATAACTGGTGGGGCAGGATTTATAGGTTCTAATATTGCTGAGTACCTGATGAAATATAGCGTAAAGAAAGTGCGCGTATTGGATAATCTTTCCAACGGTTTTGAAAAAAATATCAAGCCATATTTATCGCATCCTAACTTTGAATTTGTAAACGGTGACATCACCAATTTTGAAATGTGCAAAAAAGTTTGCGAAGACATTGATATCATTACACACCAGGCAGCATTAGGTTCAGTGCCCCGTTCTATTAAAGATCCCATTGCTACTCATAATGCGAATGCAACCGGTTTCATTCACATGCTTACAGCAGCAAAAGACGCAGGTGTTGAACGTTTTATTTATGCAAGCAGTTCATCAGTTTATGGTGATTCAAAAGAATCGCCCAAGCATGAAAAAAACCTGGGCACTCCGCTATCGCCTTATGCAGTTTCTAAACTCACCAATGAGTTATATGGGAATATTTTTGCGAGTACGTATAACATGCGCGTTATCGGTTTGCGTTACTTTAATGTATTCGGACCAAAACAAGATCCCAATGGACCTTATGCAGCAGCCATTCCGTTATTTATGGATGGTTTGCTGAATAATAAAACCGCTTACATAAACGGTGATGGAAGTACAACACGCGATTTTACTTTTGTTGAAAATGCTGTGCAGATTAACGTCAAAGCAATGTGTACTGAAAATGCTGATGCTTTCGGTAAGGTTTACAATGTTGCTGTTGGAGAGAGTACAAGCTTAAATGAACTGTTCGGTTATTTGCAGGAGATCAGCGGTAATCGTACGCCACCACAATATCGGGATGAGCGCCCGGGTGACATCAAACATTCTTTGGCTGATATTTCTCTCGCACGAAACTTGCTTGATTACAATCCGCAGGTAAAAACCCACGAAGGACTTGCAGTAACTTACGAATGGTTTTCGAAAACATTTAAAGACCCCCTAACCCCCGAAGGGAAAATTGTAAAATGAATATTTTCAAAAACATATTTAAGAAAGAAGAACTTGATCCTGTTGATTTCACTTCAATAGGAACAGATATTCATTCACATCTCATACCCGGTATTGATGATGGTGCGCAGACTATGGACGATACCCTTAACCTGGTTCGAGCGCAATATGATCTCGGTATTCGTAAGTTTGTTACCACGCCTCATATCATGAGTGATTTTTTTAAAAATACTCCTGAAATTATTTTGGGCGGATTAGCAGAAGTACGTAAAGTTTTAAAGGATGAAAAAATAGATGTAGAAATTAGTGCTGCTGCCGAGTATTATGTAGATGACGGTTTTGTTCGCAAGCTCGAAAATGAAAAGCTGCTTACGTTTGGCAATAATCATTTACTCATTGAAATCTCTTACATTAACTGCCCTGACAACATCCGGGAAATTATTTTCAATATTCAATTACGCGAGTATAAAGTTATTCTTGCACATCCGGAACGTTATCCATATTGGTATAAAAAATTTGACGAATACAGGAATATAAGAGACAGCGGAGTATTGCTGCAGATCAATATTAATTCGCTTAGCGGCTACTATGGTGAAGGCGCAAAAATGATTGCAGAAAAATTAATTGATAATGATATGGTTGATCTTATAGGTTCAGATATGCACAACATGAAACATGTGGAAGCAATGAGGCGCGTGTGTAAAACAAAATATTTCAGAAAAGTATTAGAGATGAATTTGCTTAACAAGCACCTTTAGATTTTAATGATGATCATTGTTTTCCAAAATGGTAATCTTGAGAAGCAAAACATGAATAAAAATAAACAGCCAGAGTTTTTAAAAACTCCGGCTGTTTATTTTTGAATTGAAATTGAAAGTTAATTCTCTGTGTCGGGACGTGGAAATTCTACCCACACATCATCACCGGGACGATCAATAGGTAAGTCACCTAATTTACCGTAACGCCTCATATCAACCCAGCGATGCCCTTCACCGTATAAGGAATAACGTCTCTGCTTTAAAATTTCATCAATCAGTTCTTGAGTTGATGTTCCTCCTGAATAATTGGAAAGTCCTGCGGCTGTGCGAATGGTATTGATAGCATTTACAGCTTCAGTGGTGGTGCCATTCTGCGCATTACATTCAGCATAAATTAAAATCAGTTCTTCATTACGGATAATCGGAACCGGATCAACGTCTGTTTTATAAACAGCAACATCATAATCGCTCGTCAACCCATCCAATGATGCTGCTGTTGTTCTGAGCGAAACTTTATTGAGTCGAGTGTCACCAGATTCGGCATCTGTAATAAAAGAGGGTTGGGCAACGCGGGTTTCACCGGTTGAATTCGGAGGAAAATAAACAGGATTTAATAAATCTCCTCCTGTTATACTGTACTGATGATAGGCACCCTCAGTTAAAGGAGAACTAATGTTGTAAAACGATTCGTTTAATGCCGAAAGGGCATTGTTCCAGTCAGCTCTGTAAACGTTTACACGTGCAGCAATAGCACGATTAAATTTGTCAAATTGAGATGGAGTTGTTCCGTAAACATATTCATTAAATGGAAATGCTGCAGTATTATTTTTCAAGTCATTATGTGCTTCATTGAGCATGTTTGCTATTGCATCCAAAGATGCGTTTTTGTCCAAAAAGAGACCCAAGGCATCCGGATTTTTTACATCTACGCGAACACCATTACCATACTGCTCATTTAACACCATTAATAATTGGTAAGCCTGCAAAGTTTTCGCATAAGCAATGCCAGCTCTTCTCTTATCGGCATCGGTAACTGCAGTTGAATTTGTCAAGGCATCTATAAGAATATTAAGATTTTTTACTGCACGATAGCGGGCGGCAAAAGGTTGTGTAGTGTAGAAGGTATTGGCATCTAACACAGCGGCTCCCTTACCTAATAGATCGGAAGTGAAACGCGGATCGGATCCTGAAAAACGATACCACTCCCGTCCAATCACACTTACTCCATCATAATATTGGTTTAATTGTTCACGCAGGGCAGATTCACTTCCATCCACTACATTTTGTATTTCACTTAGCGTAGCATTTGCTGAAATTACAGCTTCGCTTGGATTATTCGGGTCCTCAATGGGATTAATTTCGCATGAGCTTAGTCCCATCATCGTTAGGAAAATAATACCTGTAAATATTTTTGTTGTTTTATATTTTTTCATAATTCAATTTTTTTATTGTGAGAATTAATAATCAGAAGGTGATGCCAACATTGAGAAAATAACTTTTGGCCGAAGGATAAGGAGTCACTTCAACATTGGATGAAATTGAATTTACACCAAAATTTGAAACCTCAGGATCATAACTGTTGTACTTGAATATATTGATAAGGTTACGAGCCGATAGCTGAACTTTTATTCCACATACGTTACGAAACCACTTTCGTGGCATATTATAAGCCAGCCCGATTTCACGAACCCTAAGGTAAGACGCATCCTCAATAAAAACGCTTGCCGAAGTGCCTAATTGACTCAACCTGTAGTTGCCATTACTTAAATTTCCAGAGGGGTCTAAATCCTTATCATCAAAATCAGGACTGTTTCCTGAAAGGTCAGCTAATAAAGTAGTCAGATTAATATTGTCTCCGCCCTTTTTCCAATGGAGCAAAAATGAAAATTCAAACGCTTTATAGGTTAAGGTATTCGTCCATGATAACTGAAAATCAGGTTCGGCATCGCCCCAAACTACCAATCCTGTACTAGGATCTGCCTGGCCCGCGGGACCAATACCAACAATTTGTGTTGCGCTTTTACCTTCTTCGAGCCTATAAGTTCCTAATGTTTTACCAAACCCTCCAAAATTAAATGCCGGAATATTTAGCTTGGTAATTTCCGATTTGTTTTTCCACCATGCAAAATGGGTATTCCAACTGAAATCTTTCTTTTGAAAAGGTGTATAATCCAATCCAATTTCAACGCCTGTGTTTTCCAAATCACCTGCATTAGTCATAAAGGTGGAATAACCTGTTGATGTAGCAATTTGAACTGGATAAAAAAAGTCACGATTGGTTTTTTTATATAATGTAAAATCAAAGAGCAGTTTGTTTTTTAATAATCCCAAATCAATGCCTCCTTCCAATTCTTGCTGTCTTTCTGGGCCTATGGTACTGTTACCTCGCTGCAACCCTATAAGAGAACCCGTACTTCCGTTAGAGACCACAGGAACGAGAGGTGAATAGGTTGAACCGAAGACAGCAAAATTACCGGCCTCGCCATAAGCAACACGCGCCTTCAAAGTATTAAAAATTGCCTCAGGATTCTTTTTCCAAAAATCAAACTCGCTTACATTTATTGCTAATGATGCCTTTGGGTACGAATAGAGTTTATCAGGATCTCCGTTACGTGATGATTTGTCAGCCCTTATACCTAATGATGCTACAATAAGGTCATGAAAGTTTACTTCCTCCTGGGCAAAAAAACCTTTATCAATTTGCTTTATTCTTGTTTGTTCTCCCTGTATTGAACCAGCCTGGTCAATATTAGTTTGTGAACCAATCAAGTGAGTAGCTGTAGATAAAACATTATTAGCGTCAAATTTTTCCTGGGTAACCCCTGCCTGGGTTCTAAAGATTAAATTGTTCGGAGCGTAATAGGCATGAACTAAAAATGCTGAAAGATTATTATTCTTATTGTTATTACTTCCTAAAGCCACAAGCCCGCTTGTTCCTTTCCCATTAGCTTCAAACTGAAGCGTTGTAGGAAATACAGCCTTGGTTTCCAGATTGTAGTAATCAATGCCATCTTTTAATATCAGTTGCAATGATTGTTTTTCCTGCGTAATCAAGCGTGTAGTTAGGCTAATACCGGATGTAAAACGATTCACCTTTTCATTATTAGTAATTAAATCGCGGGTTTGTAAAAAGTTAGATGGAGCAAACGGATTATCAGGATAATTTCCTAAAGCATCGGGCAAAATGTTGGCAAATGAAGGCGTAGATACAAATGAAACACCCATTGTAGTACTGGTATTATCGTTACCGAAAAATCCCCTGTCAGCAGATGAGGATACATAATTAGAACTGATAGACAAATCCATAAATTTAAATATACGTTGATCAAGATTTAATCTTAATGAGGATTTTTCATAACCGGTATGCTTTACAATTCCCTCCTCATCAATGCGTGAAAAACCTGCATAATATGCTGAGTTCTCCGAACCCCCGCTCACTCCAACATTGGTAGTATACATCATGCCTTTATTGCCATACAACTCTTTTTCATAATCGTGGGTTACTCCACCGTTTGCATTGTAAACATCCAAACCGTTTTGCCCAAGAAACTTAAACGCGGTATCAGCAGTCCAGTTGCGCTGGCCTAACTTCCGAAGCTGAGTTTGCATGCCAATTGATTGGGATAATGAAACCTGTGGTTTACCTCCAGAGTTACGTCCTTTTTTAGTTGTGATAATGATTACACCTGAGCCGGCCCGCGAGCCATAAATAGCTGCCGCTGATGCTCCTTTAAGAACTTCAATTTTCTCAATATCTTCAGGATTCAAATCAGCAATCCGACTCGATGGATTATCCTGATTCGCAGCACTGCCCTGGTTTGCCGCCTTTGATACGGCATTTAATCCAGCGGCTATTGCAGAGTTGTCATAATAAACTCCGTCAACAACATATAGTGGTTGACCATTACCCGAAATTGAATTGATACCTCTTAATTTTACTGACATCCCTCCACCGGGTGAACCACCATTTGATGATAAATTTGCTCCGGCTACTTTACCGTACATCGCACCATCAACAGTTGATTGTATAGTGGTACCTGTTAAGTCGCGCGATGAAATTTGCGAAATGGCATTGGCCGCATTACTTCGTTTAACACTTGTTGCCAACCCGCTAACCACAGCTTCATCAAGCTTAGTTGCTTTTTCTGAAAGTACTACATCAAAACTTGTAGTTCCGGCAGCAACAACTTTTTCCTGGGTTGAATAACCCACATAAGAGAAAATTAATTTACCTGAGCTGGCAGGCATTTTTATGGAATACATACCATCAACGTTGGTTACGGTTCCAATTGCAGTTCCTTTGACGACAACGGAAACCCCGATAAGAGTTTCGCCCTTTTCGTCTTTAACTGTACCTGATACAGTTTGCTGTGCCTTGACTGATGTGGCGAACAAGAGTAACAAGAACAGCGATAAGTTTAATAATGTACTGGTTCTTTTCATATCGTTTTTGTTTTGTTTTGAGATGGTTGAAAGTAAAACGATTATTAAAACAAAATCAAGTAAAGGTTGTTTTTTTTACAGAGTTACTCACAGGCTTTTCACCATAACTTTTTTAATCAATACCAACTAAAATAAAAAAACGGATGTAATTTTTGATTACATCCGTTTTTAAATTTATAGCCTATATGGTCAAAAGTTATAAAAATGTGAGCAATGGTAATGCAGAGTTCAAATGAAAAATGGAAAGCTCAATAGCAAAAAAATATGAATGTGAACCCATCCATGTTAGTTATTGTTTCTTCTCTCTTTCTTGTTTCAATTTTTCATACTCTCGTTCAGCAAGTTCAGTTTCGCTGCCATGGTAAGCATCAATGTAATTAAAAGCCAAACCAATTCCCCAAAACAATGTAACCCACGCAGGCCATGGAATTCCCCAATGGCCATACCAACTCCATCTATGGCTGAAAAAGTAAATGCACCAAAGCATTGCATTTACTATTGCATAAGTAATTAAGTGACGCTTAAATGATGCACGCTTTTGAGCTATGCGCCATAGTTGGGGATCTTTTTGATTTTCGTTAATTATTTCCATTGTTTGATTTACGATTTTTGATTTACGATTTACAATTTTTTTTGACGATTGATAATTGACGATTGAAACTTTATTGCGATTGCGATAGTAATAGGAAGAAACAATCTCTTCAAGATTCACGATTTGATAAATGTGCTTTTTGTTTACTCAATTATTGAAGATGTAATACTTGGTTACAAACATCTGAATAATTATTTCATCATTTACTTTTTCATCATGTTCTTTTGCTTTACAATTTCTAATTACCTCAATCACAGATGCTGCTAACGTCACTACCACTAACGCTACCACTGCTGCTATCGCTGCCACTACTACTTAACTCATCCGATATAACCTTTCAAACTTTTTACATAAGTATCAAACGCTTTCACACCCTTTGCAGTTATTTTACAAGTTGTTAATGGATAATTATCGCGAAATGTTTTTGACACGGAAATGTAATCTGCTTCAGCCAATTTATTTATCTGCACGCTTAAATTACCTGCTGTTGAATTTGTTTTTTCTTTCAGAAAAGAGAACTCCGCTTCGCGCACACTGATAAGCAGCGAAATAATCTGCAATCGTAATTGCGAATGTAAGAGCGGATCTAAGTCTTTGAACATGTTTCTTTTTATGGTGACGAAGTGACGAGGTAACTAAGTGACGAAGGTGATTTGATGATGAGTTTAAAACAGAAACAATATGCTATAGCAGATTTCCAAATTTCAATTTTCTAATTTCAATTTTCCAATTTCTGTTTCGCATATTTTGCTTTCAGCATGTGGCCGGGTATGATGTAGCCCAGCAACACTGCAGCTGCAAGAATTAATGATTGCGTTTCTAAATCTGTAAAGAATAAAGCGACAATTGCTAAAGCCCAATTAATAATACCACCAATTTTTATTGGCGTAAAGCGAATCGCACTGCCAGAAATAAATAACCAGATAGCATATACCACCATTATCATAGGGTAACAATGCTCTCTTAATTGTCCCATAAAAAACAAAACAATAAATAATGAAATCAGGAAAGCCCATATCACATACCTAAGAAATTCGTCAAGATATGTCTTAACCCGTTTTTGTTTTTCCATCTTACGACCATAAACAGTTGCTACTATTCCACCAAGCGGCATGAGTACCATCCAACCTACATAGGGCGGCAAATCAAACCCTGTTTTAATCACAACAAATTGCAACATGCTTGCTATAAACACCAGCCATCCCCACAATAAATAGTGAAAGCTACTGTCATGAATTTCATGCTGCACAGATTGAATCATCTGTTGTATAATGCGAAGGCTTTCTTCTCCGCTAAGCTGTTTTTTTTCTTCCATTTTTTTAAATTGCTTTTAGCTTTTAGCCTTTGGCTTTTGACCATCGGCAATCAGCATAATTGTTGATTACATAATTATATTCGATAGATAATTTGTTTGCCATCGGCCAAAGGCTAAAAGACAAAGGCTTTTTCAGCTACTCCATATTCTTACATTCTTCCAAAGCTTGCGATGCGCGTACTTCTCCCCACGTTGGCATTATACTGCTTGATGGCTTAAAGGTTTTAAATAGCTCAACAGATTTTTCGAGCGACTTCATTGCTTTGTCTTTGCCGCCACCATATTGCTCAGGTGTGTACATTAAACTTTGTCCCTGCATTAAATAAGCGCGTGGATTTGTTGGGTCCAACTTCATAGCTGTCTGCATATACATACCTGATTGCATTCCCAATTTCTGTCCGCGGTTTTGCGGATCAATCCCTATTTTAATTCCCAGCAACATTGATTGCACAACTTTTATCTCTGCATTTTCACCTGCAATTTTTTCTGCTTTAGTTGCATAGTCAAGCCCTTTATCAAGCAATGCATCTTTCTTGGTATTGTCTTTTTCCATGATTGCAATACGCGAATAAATGTAGGCTTCATAATAATTCGGAAGCCATTCTTTAGGTTCTGCATTTGCAATGCGTTCAAAACTGTTTGCTGCATTTTGAAAGTCGTCTGCTGTTTTTGCATCGTTCATCATTTTGATAAAACGTTCCATTGATGAAACATACTTTGCATTTTGTGACTGTGCTGCAACGCTGATTAATACAACCATTGCAAGTGTGATGATTTTTTTCATTTTGTTTTTGTTTTAAATTTTTGAGTTTAATATTTATCCTGATTATTCTTTTACGCTTTTTTTTTCATTTCGTTATATACCCCTTCCATTTCGCTTTCCCCTTCACTCTTTTCAATTATCATCATTCCTTTCTTCACCAATACTTACAAACACTCCGATAAAGAAAGAGCGCAAAGAGGTTTGTCCAACCGCATCTCTCCGCAACCCGTCAGATGAATAATTGTAAGAGAAAACATTTTCGAATCCTAAAACATTATTCACGCTGAAGGCAATTACAGTAAAGTGTTTTGCAATACTGGTGAGGTAAGAAAAGTTTAAACTCAGATTGTTATATGGTTTTGTTTTATCTGATAAATAAACTTTCGCGTTAGGATTATAATATGGCCGACCACTTGAATAAGTATAAGTGAAGCCTGCACTTAAACTTATTTTTGGGAAGAAATATTTAAACACAGTAGTGAACGTATGTTTTGCTCCAAACGTTGGTGTGGTTTCAATCGGGAAATCCGAGTACAACCTTTTTGTGTCGAGATAAGAATAAGAAATCCAGAAGTCACCATACTTAATTGTTTTCTTATCGCGATAAAAAACATCAATGCCTTTTGCATAACCAAAACCATTTACGTTGGTATCAGGTGATGTGCGAAGTAGTCTGTCATAGTTTTTGTAATAGGCCTCAACTCTGAAAGTGCGTTTATCATCTAAGTGTTGAAAGTTGAGAATATAATGCGTTGCTTTTTCAAAATTCAGATCATGCTTTGCCTGTAGCCAACGTTCATCAGGTGTCTGATAGAAATCCCCATAGGCAAATGAAAACTGTTCGTTATTGCCAACTTTATAAGCAAGCGAAATTCGAGGAGCAACATTCCATTTGTTCATTATCTGCGAATGTTCAGCACGTACACCAAGGCGCGAAACCAATTTACGTGTGATGTACAAATCTGTTTCTGCAAAACCTGTAGTATATGTTTCATTATAGTGATAATCAAAATTGTTGAAATCATTTTTGGTAACAGGCTTTTGCACTTCTCCGCCAAATCGAATTGATGTAAGTTGACCAATCCCTCTTGAAAGGACAATTCTTGCTTGTCCTAAATCACCAACAGTTACTAAGTGGTCACCTGTAAAATGCAGGTTGTTGTTATTATGACTGTATGCAACATCTGAATTAACGGTCCACACTCCTTTAATTACATCTTTATAATTTACCTGCGTAAAAACATTATTATTAAACTGCGTATAATTATAGTTAGCGTTACCTGATGTATCATCAAGGTTGGGATAGTTAATTGACAAGTCACCATATTGATAATTTACAAATGCTTTCAGCAAACCGGTAGCTGATGTTTTTTGACGAAAAACTAACGAACCACTTGCACTTTGCGGAGCACGTCCCCAATCACGATTTTGTGGAACAAGTGCATAATATGGAGTTAGGTTTACATAATTCCCTGTCGCGCTAAGCGATGTGTTTTTCCAGCGATGCGTGTGAGTGATGCCTGCGCCTACACTCATCACATTTATATTGGTTGTAGTTTTATCCGCAAGGTCCTGTGACTCTAAAATTAATGCTGACGACATGGCCTGGCCGTATTGCGCTGAATAACCACCTGTACTAAAATTAGTTCCTTTAAATAAGAAAGGAGAGAAGCGGCCGCGTTGTGGTACATCAGGCACGCTGCTGTAATAAGGATTGTCAACCACCACGCCATCAATTATCGTTTTGCTTTCAGATGCATCGCCACCACGAACAAATAATCCGGTTTCATTGGCCTGAATCTGGGTTCCGGGTAAAGTTTGAATGGCACCATACACATCACCTGCTGCGCCAGCTGTAGTAACAATATCTAACGGACGCAGCATTACCATTTTCTTTTCATCGCTTGCTTCAAATGCTCCTGCCGAAACTATTGCTGTGTTTAGCTCAGTGGCTTTCTCTTTCAGTTTTGCAGTGATGTTAATTTCAATTCCGCTGATATTTATTTTAAGCTCATGGTTTTCATAACCAAGAAAACTCACAGCTAAAATGTGTTCTCCCTTTTCTTCCGTAGTAAAAGAAAATTTTCCATCGGCACCTGTTGATGCACCATCATAAGTATCTTTAATAAACACATTTGCTCCGGGCACTGCCTGTCCTTTCTCATCAGCCACCTTGCCGCTTATCTTGGTTTGAGCCAATATTAGCAATGGATTCAGAAGAAGTAAGAAAAGAAATAAGCGGCTTCTCATAATGGTATTAATCATAAATACGTTGTAAACGTAAATTAGTTTATAATATAAACCAAATAAATTTTTAACTTTAACATTTGTAATAAGGACAAAGCTATGCGATTCCATTTCTATTGATTCAGAAATATAAAACACCTCTGATTGAAATATAAAGTGTAATCATGCAACGGGCAAAAATATTATTACTCGCCAAATCTCATATAAAATACATAGATTTGGCGAGTAATAATTTTTAAGATGAAATCAATAATTATAGGAAGGCATCATGAACAGGCTATCTTAAAGGATTTGTCAGAAGACAATCGTCCTCACCTGTTAGCGGTTTATGGCAGGAGAAGGGTTGGTAAAACATATCTTATAAAAACATTTTTTCAAAAGCAGATTGTATTTGAATGTAGCGGTGCTGTGGATGCATCAACCAATTTGCAGTTAAATAATTTTGTAATTCAACTGAACAAATATTTTTCTTTTAAGAAAACCAAATCATTCAGTACCTGGCAGGAAGCATTTCAGGCATTGGAAAATTGTATCAGCAAAAAGAAATCAAAACAAAAGAAAGTTTTATTTTTTGATGAACTGCCGTGGTTAG
>JBDTRM010000015.1:0-16722 GCA_039931675.1 Bacteroidia bacterium
TAATGCAATGGCCTGCGGTATAGCGGGTCCGGTTGTATTCAATGTTTCTGCCGGGCAAACATTTACTGAAGATGCTCCGGTAATTACTGTAAACAGTACCATAACCAATACACTTAAATTCAGAAAATTTGGTGCCGGTACCAATCCTGTTATTCGTCCAACAGGCGGAGTAGGAACAACAGATGCAGGGATTACAATTGCCGGAAGTGACTATGTTACCTTTGATGGAATAGATATAAATATTGCCACGGGAACGGCTGTTGAATATGGTTATTTTGTAAGGAACAATTCTGCAACTGATGGTGCAACTAATGATTCTATAAAAAATTGTACAATCAGTTTGAGCAGAACCGTTTCAACAACAAGAGGTATATTTCAAAACATTGCAACGGTGCCAACCTCAGCAGCAGGAGCCAACTCGAATAATACATTTATGAATTTTACTATTACCAATGCTTACGCAGGGGTGGTATTAACCGGTAATGCAACCTTTCCGGATTTGAATACGCAAGTGATTACTTCTGCATGCAACATTTATAACATAATTGGAAATCCTGCTATCCCAATGGATATTGGTGGTGGAACTTTAGCAACAGCAAGCTTCGGTATAAGTGCTACTTCGCAAAGCGGGTTCACCATTAAGAATTGTAAAATAAGTAATGTGGCAACAACGGGTATCACTGATGGAATATTGGTTACAACTTTCCAGGGAACCTGCACCATTGCCAATAATTTTATCCAGGGAATCAAGAATAACCTTGCTACAAGTGTATCAACGGTTACCGGTATAAGAATGTCGCATACGCTAACACTCACCCATACCATGCGTTGTTATAATAATTCTATTTCAAATATTACTAATATTTATACAGGTGCTGCATCGGCAGCAAGGAGTTTAAAAGGAATACATGTATTCGGAACGGGTGGAGTAGCAACAACTACTTACGAAATTGTGAATAACAGTGTGAGTATTGATGGCAGCGCTTCTCCAAACATATCAAGCACATGTTTTGAACAAGCAGCTATTGTGGTTAAATATACCATACAGAATAATATTTTTGCAAATTTCACGATTGCGCAGGGTGCAACAGCCAAACATTACTGTTTTGTGAATCTTGGATCTGCCACTGTTATGGGAGGTGCCGGAACCACAGTTAAAAACAATGATTTATACTTTCCAAATGATGTTGGAGTTTCAGGATTTACTGCGTTGGGATTGACAACTAATTATAATACTGTTGCCCTGTGGCAAGCTGTTAATCCTCTTGCAACATTAAATGTTAGTATAGATCCACAGTTTCTGAATAATGCATCCGATCTTCATGTGAATAACACTGCATTAGATGCACAGGGAACAACCTACCTTGTTTATGTTACAGTTGATCTTGATTGTGCAACCCGAACGGGAACACCTGACATTGGGGCTTACCTTATTGTTCCCTGCACTGGACAGCCAACTGCTGGAACCACTTCGGCTTCACCGGCTTCAATTTGCCCGGGAGGATCTTCGCTTTTATCAAGTGTTGGGTTTAGCTCAGGAGTTACTTTTCAATGGGTATCGTCCACTGTTTCAGGAGGTCCATATACTGCCATTGGCGGTGCTACTTCATTTAATTATAATACAGGTGCACTATTTGCAAATACCTACTATAAGTTAGTGGTTACCTGTACTTCATCCAGTTTACAAGATTCAAGTGCAGAAGTTGCTGTTTCCATCATTGCGGCTCCATCGGCAAGCGTCTCTCCCGCAGGACCATTGTCAGCATGTGCCGGGGCAGTAGTTCCGTTAACTGCAAGCACAAACGCAATAACTCCTGTTTATCAGTGGAAACGAAACGGGGTTGATATTGCAGGAGCAACAGCTTCAACATTTACACCCACTCAAACGGGTTCCTATACTGTAGCAATTACAGACAGCGCGGCACCCGCAGCATGTCCAGGATTATCAATTGCTGTTATTGATACTGTTTATCCATTACCTCCAACAAGCGCAAGCGCCACTCCAACATCTTTGTGTGATGGAGACTCAAGCCAGTTAAATGCGAATGTTTTTATTTCGGGATTAGTAACCACTCCTTTGGTAGTAGGTAACTCATCAAGCGCAACAGGATTTGATCTTCAAAATACTTCAACAGGACCGATAACAATTCACTTCCTCACGTTCACAGCAACGGTGGCAGGAACATTGAGCGAATCAGTGTATTACAATCCAACTCCAATGAACTGTGTGTTTCCAACCAATGTAACCACAGCACCGGGTTGGGTACTCATAGGAACGGCAAGCTGTACTTCTCTCGGAGCTGCGCCTAACTTAACATTAATACCTATTGATTTAAATATTACTATTCCTGTAGGGCAAACCTATGCATTTGCATTGGGTGGTGCTTCCGTAGCATATACAACAGGTACCAGCGGCTGCCCCACTATGGCATCTGATGGTAATCTGCTTGTTAAAGAAGGTTTTGGAGGTACGCTTACCGGAACCATTGCCAACAGGAGATGGAATGGAAGTGTAACTTACTCTTATGGTGATCCTAATGCAACTGTTTCATGGTCGCCTGCAGCAAGTCTTAACAGTCAAACAGCAGTAAATCCTGTCGCCACTCCTCCTATCGGAACAACAACCTATACGGTTACCGTTACCGGAACAGGTGGTTGTACCAATTCTTCAACTGTTTCAGTTACTAACTTAGGTATTCCTGATCCTGCTCCAACAACAACAAGCGATACGGTTTGTGCTGGCGATTCAGCACATCTTGCAGCATCGGGTTTGTCAACCCTTAACTGGTACACTGCACAAACCGGAGGAATTTTAAAGCATACAGGTGCCACATGGGATAGTGTATGGACTGCTACAACCACTTACTGGGTGGAAAGCAATAATGGTAACTGTCCGAGTTCAAGAACATCGGTAACGGTAACAGTTGTAGCAATACCAACACTGAATGCAACTGCAACTCCCAATGTGCTTTGTTTTGGAGATTCTGCGCAGTTAGCTTCCAATAATTTTACAACAGCATCGGTAACAATGCTTCCGCAAGGCTCATTGTTTGCAGGTAATGTGAGAGGATATTCGTTTACCGCACCTGTTAGTTTCACCATAACAGGTTTGCAGGATCTTGGCAATGGTGCAGGTAATCAAAGCATTGCGGTTGTTAAATTTGTTCCTGCCGTTCAGCCACCAATTTTTGCTGCAACAACTAATGCATTTACAACTTTATTTTTAACACAGAATAATGCAAACCTTGGTGTAATACCCGTAAGTATCAATATTAATGCTGGTGACGTAATTGGTGTGCTTAGTCAACGAGGAACCAACAGCTCTTACTCAACCCCTGTTGGACCATATCTTACTTCAATAGCAGGGCAACCTGTTACTTTGACAAGAATGGGAATGCAATTTGCGTTAAGCACCACTGCACCACAGGATTTATGGACTGAAACTGCAGCAGCAGTCGGAAGATGTCAAATAACTTATGCAATAGGAGATCCTAATGTAACCTTTAACTGGCAGCCATCTGGTTCATTGAATAATAATACCCTTGCAAATCCAATGGCGGGACCAGCTTCTACAACTACATATACAGTTACAGCTACAAATTTATTTGGTTGTACAAATACCAGCACGGCATCAGTAACAGTTAACCCAGTGCCTCCAAGCCCTACTATTGACAGTGTTACCAATATTTTTTGCGGATGTGGAAATGCTACCATACATGCAGTTATTAATGGTACCGGAACAATAATCAGATGGTTTGATGCTGCCATAGGTGGAACACTTTTAGGAACAGGCTCACCATTCATCACACCATTATTCTGTGGGCCTAAAACATTTTATGCTGAAGAATTTGATCCGGGAACAGGTTGCGCTTCTATCACTCGTTCATCTGTTTTGATAACACCCACAATAGCAGTTCCAATAAATGCAGGGGCGGATGTTGTTTTATGCGATGGAGCATTCCCGGCTGGATTAAGCGCAAGCAGTACCAATGCTTGTTATCAATATTCATGGTCACCGGCTCTTGGTTTGAATGTATCAACAGGTGCGTCAGTTTTATCTAACCCTGGTGTCAACACTACTTATATAGTAACAGGCACTGATACTTGTGGTTCAGGATGCGTTACCAAAGATACGGTAACTGTGTTTGTTGGTATAACACCTATTATCAGCAGCATTTCTGCTTCACCGGCCAATGTTTGCTCAGGTGATACTTCGCAGTTAAATGTTATTGCTTCAATACCCGGTGGAAGTGTGATCGGATTTACAGGAGCTTACACCCCGGGTTCGTGGACAACGCAACATTCAGCAGGCGATTTGGGAGTTGTGAATTTATTTAACAGCGCTACCCTTAACATGAATTCAAGTGATGGCGGAACTGGTGCTACTGATATTGATGTAATACATACAGTAACTGCATCAGGGAATATTACATTCAACTGGTCTTATACTACCGCTGATATAGATGGTCCTTCGTTTGACTATCCACAATATTACAAGAATGGAGTAAGAACAATAATGCCTGGTTTTAATACAGCCGGAGCAACTTCTCAAACGGGTACAGCTTCAATTCCTGTGCTTGCCGGAGATGTATTTGGATTTAATATGCACACCCTTGACAATGTGGGAGGGGCGGCAACAGCCGATTTCACAAACTTAGTATTCCCCGGCTCGACAGCAGTTTTCACTTATGCATGGTCGCCTGCAACAGGACTTACAAGCACAAACGTTTCAAATCCCAAATCTGTTCCTCCTGTAGGTACTACTACCTATACGGTAATAGTTTCTAATAATGGATGTACTTCAACGGGAACTATTTCTGTAACTGCTTCAGTAACACCTCCTGCTCCTGTAGTGGTTGGTGATACCGTTTGCGGACCTGACACAGTTCATGTTTCGGCTACACCTTCAAATGTACTTAACAGCCTCTTATGGACTGATACAATTGGAGGACAAATTATTAATTCAGGCACTACGTATGCGCAATATGTTACTCAAAGCGGTTCGTTTTATGTAACAGAAGCAGCAGGCGCAGGAAGCACCAATGTTGGTTATTCAGGTATTGATGCGGCATCAGGTTTCTTCCCCGATGCAGCTTCGTTTATGAATTTCACAGTAATTAATCCGGAGGGTGTTATCATTAATACTGTGCAGGTTTCAACAAACCTCGGAGCAGGCACATGGCCGCTTGTGATTGCGTTGTCAAATACTTCAGGGCAAATTGTTTCAGTTCATGATACCATTTTTATAACAGGAGGCTCTACAACTTTGCAAACAATTTCTCTTAATATGTTTGTACCTCAAGGTAGTTGGAGGTTACAACCTATTCTTAATCCCAACCTTTCAGTACATCAGCTTGCCGCAGTTACCGCAAGTTTACCCTGGACAATCCCGGGAATTATAAACATTACGTGTTTCGGTAATGCTTCAAGTGCTTGTTTTGCTACAACACCTACAGGTACATTCGGAATGTTTTACTATTGGAATATTTCTACTGTATGTAACAGTTTGCAATCAATAGTAAACTACGTTGTAACGCCTTCATCACCGGTAGGAATTGCATCATCGGCAGGAATGTTCTTCTGCGATTCTGCAAGCACAATCTTATCGGCTGTTGACAGTGTGGGAGGTATTTACGATACTTATGATTGGGCGCCTGCAACCGGATTAAATGCAACAACCGGTGGTTCTGTAACAGTTACAGGATTAGCACAAACCACTACATATATACTTACCGCGCATGATACTGATGGAGATTGTAATGCTCAGGCAACCAAAACAATTACTGTTCAGCCAAAACCTACATTGCTGTTGAGTTATCATGATACTACAATTTGCCGCACTGAACCTTCGCTTCCTTTCAACTCAACGGCAGCTAAGTCAAGTGTAGTTCAGATTGGCACTCGTACTGATCCGAATTTTGTGGTTGGAGTGGTGTACGGAGGAAATACAACTCAGTATTCGCAAATGATTTTAACTCCCGCTGAATTGAATGCCGCAGGTTTATTCGGACCTACTAACATCACTTCATTAGCATTTTTTGTTTCGGGAAAGCTGACCACAACTACTTATATTGTTGATATTGAAATGCGTTCAGATGTAGGAATACCTGCTGTGTTCCCGTCAACTGCACATATTAATACCGGACTTACAACAGTTTACAATAATCCTGCAATAACAAGTTCGCTTGGCTGGAATACCTATAGCTTTTCAACTCCATTTGCTTGGGATGGAGTAAGTAATGTGTTGGTGAGTGAATGTTTCACTCATAATATTCCGGGCTTCTTTGACATTGTTTATACTTCATCAGTTGGCGTGGCACGCTTCAATGCGCTTAATGCTACTGCCTGTGGTGCTGCAGCAGGCGCATTGCTTAATGATCGCCCTAATGTGAGATTCACTGGTGGTACGGTATTTTATAATTGGTCTCCTGCCGCAGGTTTATCTTCGGCAACGGTTGAAGATCCTGTAATGACACCTAACTTCTTTGGTGTTGACACAGCACTCTATTATCAATTAACTGTTACTGATCCGTTAAGCGGATGCACAGCAACAGATTCGATACATGTAGTAGTGAGCAGTACTCCGCCTACACCACAAGTTGCATTTATCGGGGATTCAGTATTGTGTTTTACAGGAAGCCCTAAGATGCGTGCTTATGCAACGTCAGGTAGTTTGCAATGGCAAATTTCAACAGATAGTGTAAATTTTGTAAATATTTTAGGTGCAACAGATGATACTTTGAATGCGGCTGCAATTAGTGTTACAAGATATTACAGGATTTTTGCAAATTGCGGTGACACCGCTTATTCACGTATAATGACTGTGGTAGTAAACAATCCTCAAATTGTTTCCACTATACCGGATACGGTTTGCGGATTCGGACAAGTGTGCTTATCGGCAACACAGAACCAAGCGAATTACGATGTTCAATGGTATAATACAGCTACTGGTGGAACTTTATTAGATACTGGAAATACTTATTGCACTAATATTTCATCTACAACTACATTTTACGCGCAGGCATCTACGCAAGGCGGTGCTCCTGTAACAGCTCCTTATTTTAACTACACTACTACTTTAGGAGCAAATACATTCCCGTTTGCTCAAGCTGCAGGTAAAGAAGTGCAATGGTTTGTTGGTCCGGGAGAGTTTGTTACCCCATCTCCTGCACCGTCAGGAGGCATGATCACCTCAATAAGTTTCTTTGCAGGAACTACAGGTACTGGAGTATATACCAGCTTCACGCTCAAGTTAGGACAGACCTCCACTGCTTTTGCGGGAGGAGCTCTTTATTCAGGACCGCTTACTACAGTAATCTTGCCTGCTAATAAAACCATAGTAGCTACCATTGGTACATGGGTCACATTGACGCTTGATGTTCCATTTGCTTATGATCCAACCCAGTGGCTGGTTGTTGATGTTGGTCAATGCGGTGCAACAGGAGGTTTTAATGTTTATCAAAATACGTTAACAGGGATAAGAAGAGTTTGGAGCGTTGGCGGATGTCCATTTGTATGGACAAGTAATGATGCCACCTTACCGGGTATCACTTTGGGACTTACAACAGGAAGTCAGTGTGTGAGTCCAAGAGTACCTGTTGTTGCGGTTTCAACGCCACCGCCCGCTATGTCAACTGTTTCTCATACAGTAACAATTTGCGAATCCTCATGCGGAACCATTGGAGTAGATGCTCCGGGGATAGCAAATTATCAGGCATTCAGTTGGTCACCTTCAATAGGATTAACTACTACCACCGGCTCAAGCATCCAGGCATGCCCGATAGTAAATACTACCTATACAGTAACAGCTATTGATACCATTGGCGGTTGCCAGAAAACAGATACAGTAAAGGTGATTGTTAACCCGGCTCCGACAATTTCACCAAGTTCAACTCCGTCCTTGCTTTGCCAAGGTGATTCAGCGCAATTACTTAGCGGTGCAGGTGGAGGAACTCCTACTAATGGATTACTCACCACACCTTTAACAACCGGTAACGGATCAAGTTGCATTGGGTTTGATGTGCAAAACACATCACTTGTACCGGTGACCATTCATTTCCTGAGTTTCACCGCATCAGTAACGGGAACATTATCCGAATCGGTTTATTATTCAACAACCCCATTAAATTGTACGGCACCTGCCAATGTAACTATAGCTCCGGGATGGACACTGATAGGAACAGCGTCATGCACTTCAACAGGTTTAACCCCGATTCTTACATTGATTCCGCTTGACTTAAATATAACTATTCCTCCGGGCTCAACTTATGCTTTTGCACTCGGAGGAGCTTCTGTGGGTTATAATGGAACCGGTACAACTTGTGTCCTTACTCCAATTGCTTCAGATGCAAACCTGACTTTGAAAATGGGATTTGGCGGAACATTAACCGGCACAATTAATTTCAGAGGTTTCACGGGTAGCATTTCCTATTCAACGGGTAGTACACAAACACTTACTAATTTATGGACTCCGCCAACAGGATTGTCAAACACTGCAATTGATAATCCTAAGGCAAGTCCGGCTTCAACTACTACCTATACGGTTACAGTTACTAATACAATAACTGGCTGTACTAAATCTGGTAGTGTAACTGTAAATGTAACTCCTAAACCAAAACCATACGTGGTTGAAGGAGATTCAACATTGTGTTCAAATGATCCCGGTTTCTATATTCATGTGAAAGATTCAGGAGCATATTCGGGTGGATATCCTCCCGGCACAACATTTGAATTTGTAGGATTAACTCCTCCTACCAATACTGATGACAGTACGTTTGTAAGCAGTTCTACCACAACTTTGGTAATAGTGACATTGCCGCCATTCTTAGGCGGATGTACGAAAGCTACCGGTTTACGAAATATTGACTTTGGTTCAACCCAGGCAGCGCAGATTGGCATGAGTACCGATAGTGTAAAATGTTTTGGCGGAGCTACAGGTAATGCTTATGCAACCATAACGTTTGGTGGTACTGCAAATTTCAGATGGCAGTGGTATAATTCAGGCTTCAACAGTTTATTACGCGATGTTACTAATGCATCAATGTATGATTCGTTAAAAGGAGTTCCGGCAGGGATGTATATAGTAGTGTTAACTGATCACCAGGGAGCTACTACATCACCCTATTGCCAGATTGTTGACAGCGTTTACGTTGGTCAACCTGTCCAACCTTTGGCAGTAAATGAAAACACTTTGAATCATGTTAATGTATTGTGTAATGGTGCGCTTACCGGTGCTGTAGATATTGATGTGTCAGGAGGAACACCATCATACTCTTACAACTGGAGCAATGGTTCATCATCACAAGACCTTACAGCAACAGGGGCCGGAACTTACACCTGCACCATTACTGATTCACGCGGATGTACAGCTACAATAAGTGTTACCATAACACAACTAACCGCTATTGTGGTCAATTGTTCGTCAACTAATGCAATTTGCTTTAATGCAAACAATGGCACGGTAAGCGTTAGCGCAAGCGGAGGAACACCGGGCTATTCTTACTTATGGTCAAATGGAATAACAACTGCATCGCAAAGCTCACTTGCACCGGGTACCTATACGGTAACAGTTACGGATGCGAATGGCTGCACAAAAACATGCTCATCGGTTGTTACGCAACCACCGCTGGTAGTGCCTACTATTACCGGCAGTACGGCAATCTGTGCAGGAAGTTCCAAAACTTTAAATGCAGGTGCAGGATATTCGGCATATAGTTGGTCAACAGGAGCAACTACGCAAACTATAACAGTAAGCACAGCAGGAACCTTTACTGTAACAGTTACTAATGCAAGCGGTTGCACAGGATCTGCATCTGTCACAACTGTTGTTAACCCTCTTCCAGTTCCATCAATAAACGGAGTAAGTGCTGTGTGTACAGTAAGTACAACAGTAATAAGTGCAAATGCCGTTTATAGTTCATACAACTGGTCAACAGGAGCGACCACGCAATCTATAACTGTTCCGGGCGGTACCTATACGGTAACTGTAAGTAATACATTCGGCTGCACCTCATCGGCAAGCAAAACAATTGCGATTGTTAGTACAGTACCGGCTCAACCGGGAGTAATAACAGGCTCTAATGTTGTTTGTAAAAACAGTAATGGGCCTTACAGCATAGCTACTGTGCCCGGTGCAACCTCTTATACGTGGACTGCAGTTTCGGGTGCATCAGTAAGTACAGGACAAGGTTCAACTTCTGTTGTTATTAATTTCTCAATCGCTGCCGTAAGTGCAAACCTTAATGTAGTTGCAAATAATGTTTGCGGTGCAAGCGTTCCACGCACTTTGGCTTATACTGTTACCACGGTTCTGCCGGCACAGCCCGTTACCATTAATGGACCGCTCTATGGACTTTGTAATAAAACCAATGTGGCTTACAATTGTCCGGCAGTGCTTAATGCTGCTTCATATTTGTGGACAGTACCGGCAGGAGTTACAATACTTACAGGACAGGGCACCACAGCTATTACAGTTAAATACACATCAACGTTTACTAACACAGGTACCTTGTCAGTAGCAGCGGTAAACGGTTGCGGCAGCAGCGCACCTTTATCGAAGACGGTGAATGCAAAACCACAGCAGCCCGTAATTTCAGGATTAAACTGGGCCTGCAAAGGACAACCCGGACTAAACTATTCAGTAGCACCTGTGTTTGGTGCCACATCATACACCTGGACAATAGTTGCAGGAAGTGTGCTGGTAAGTGGACAAGGTACAACTGCAATTGTTGTTAACTGGGGTCAGATAAATGGCGTGATTAAGTGTAAAGCAAACAATGCCTGCGGAAGCAGCAGTCTTCCCGGACAATTATCTGTATCATTTACCTGCAAACAAGCAGGAACACTTGAAGATTTCTCAGAACTGAGCATTTACCCTAATCCGGCAACAACATCGGCTGAAATACAATTTGATGGATTTGCCGAAGGGAAAGGTCAATTAGAGGTTTATGATTTGGTAGGGCAACGGGTATTGCAAGAGGATTTACCGATAGTAACCGGCAGCAATCAATATAAGCTTGACCTGTCAAATCTTGCGAAAGGTGCCTATACGGTAAAGGTTATTTACAACGGTCTTTCACGCAATTGTAAGCTGATTGTACAGTAACGGAAAATGAAGTGAGATCATTTTATAATTGTGTTTTCCAATTACAAAATTGAGATCATAATTCATTAGAATTTTTTATTCACGCTCTAAAACGCTGATCTGAAAAGGTCAGCGTTTTTTTTAGGCGATGAAATCAAAAATTTTATAATCATGTGAGTCACTGTAAAAGGAAACTTTTACTTTTTATTGATCAAATAAACCCCACCTAAAATTCCTGTCATAGCTATGAGATGATAGATGCCGATGGTTTCATGATCCCATAATCCCCACAATATTGAAACGATTGGAATAAGATACGTAACTGATGAAGCTGCTAATGCAGTTGTCATTTTAAGAAGTTTGTTGAACAATACAGTTGATAGCCCTGAGCCTAACATACCCAATGTACATATTGCTGCAAAGCTTTGCCACGCTTCGGGTTGTGAGTTTATGCGGCTTAGAAAATCAGTTGAGAATAAATAAATGGTGCAAGGGATACCTGCAAACATTAATGCAAAACCTGTAATAAGAACAGGATCAAGTTCGTGCAAATGCTTGCGCAAAATATTTACGCTTAGCGCATAACAAATACATGCAAGAACAATGTATAATCCGTAAGCAGGATTACTGCCGATTGCACCTTGTGTTCGAATAAGTATAAGTGCAACTGCTGAAGCAAGCCCCACTACAACACCATAAATTGCTGAGCGTTTTGTACTTATTCCGAAAATAAATTTACCAAGAAGCAAAACAAAAACAGGAGTAAGTGAATTTAACATGCCGGCCATGCTGCTAGCTACCATTGTTTGAGCAAACGGAAATAAAAATGAGGGTATCATGTTGCCGAACATGCCCGATGCTAAAAGGTATTTCCATTGGTGTGACTTTACCTGACGAATGTTTCTTATAGCAAAAGGTATAACAACAATAAAAGCAGATAACATGCGAAGTGCCGCAACTTCGTCAAAAGAAAAACTTTTCAACCCGCGTTTCATGAGTATGAATGAACTGCCCCAGATTAATGCAAGCAGTAAAATTAAAATCCACGCTGTAGTATTATCTTGTTTTTTATGTGTCATAAGTTATACTATATAGAGGAACAATTTAATCTGTTGTAAAATTTTTTTTTCGTATCAAGAAAAACCTTAGTAGAAAAAATTTGTCACGACACATACTACCTTATTACCTTATTTTTCTGTAAAAATAAGGTAATAAGGTTTTGTTTTGTTGTCATGATTTTCTACTGAGGTTTGAAAGAGATTTAAGGTTCAGAAATTTATTTATTTTTCCTGTTAGCAGTATAAGCAAGCAAATGTGCATCCTATTTTTTTCTTTTGCCATAGTAAGGTTTGCGTTTTTTATCAGGTTTGATGTATGGTTTTTTTGCTGGCTCTTTCTTTTGATGAAAGGCGCCCTGGTATTCAGGATCATCTTTTCTTTTTTGCCTGTCAATTTCGCGGGCCATTATTTGTTTTTCTTCATAAGGAGTTTTCTCAATAAAAACTTCTTCAGGAATCTGGCTCACAGGAATTTTTTGTTTAATGAGTTTCTCAATTTTTTTGAGATGATATTCATCTGCTTCATTCACAAAGGTAATTGCATGGCCCGTTGCAAACGCCCGCCCCGTGCGACCAATACGGTGAATGTAATCTTCATAAATTATTGGTGCATCAAAATTAATTACGTGCGATACATTTGAAATATCAATCCCGCGCGCTGCAACATCGGTGGTAACTAACATGCGAATATTTTCTTCGGTAAATTGTTTTACTGCATTTATGCGGCTCTGTTGTGTTTTATTTCCATGAACCAACCGAGCAAAATCATCACCATATACTCTTGTAAAATATTTGTGAATATTATTTGCTGCTTCTTTTGATTTGCAAAAGACTATGAGTTTGGAGAATTCATTCGCCTGAGCTTTAATCACCTCACCCCGACCCTCTCCAAAGGAGAGGGAGGTCTGTCCGTGGTTGGCGTCCTGCCCTCCATGGTTGGCGTCCTGTTCTACATGGTTGGCGTCCCCGCCAACCATCTTCGTCCGCTTAATAAAATAATCAAGCAAGTGAATTTTTGTTTTAAGATTAGGAACAAAAAAAATTTCCTGAGAAACATTCACCGCTGTTTTTTGCTCCGGTTGTATGTTGATGATTTGAGGAAATTCAATAAAGTCATGAGCAATTTTTTTCACCAATTCACTCATTGTTGCACTGAACAAATAATGTTTACGCTTACGCGGAAGCACTTCTAAAACACTGTACAGTTGACGCATGAAACTCATATCCATCAGGCGTTCTGCTTCATCCAAAATAAAATGTTCAATCTTTTTTAAAACCAAATGCCCTTCGGAATATAATTCCAACAAGCGCCCCGGAGTTGCAATAATTACATCAATACCTTTTTCAATTTCTGCAATTTGTTTTTTTGCACCCGTAGCGCCTATTGCAATTGTGCAGCGCAAGTCAGTGTATTTTGAAAAGTCTTTAAAGCTTTCGGCAACCTGTGCAGCTAACTCCCGTGTTGGCAAAACAATTAATGCACGTGGATTCATTCCTTGTGCATAACTCAACATTTTAATCAATGGTAAAAGATAAGCAGCAGTTTTACCTGTGCCTGTTTGTGCAATGCCAATCACATCCTGTCCTGCTAAAATTTGCGGAATGGCTTTTAACTGTATGGGTGTAGGTTGCTCAAATCCTTTTTCCTTAACAGCATTTAAAATTTGTTTGTTGAGTTTAAAAACATCAAAGCCTTTTACTTCGGTTTGCATGTGGCAAAGGTAGGATAGCAAATTTAATCCTGATTTATTCGTGCGAAAAACAGTTATTACTATAAATGTGCATTTTTTTTCATTGTATTTTGAAGATTTTAAATTCAATAGTCTGTTCCAGGGTTCCAGGATTGATTATCGTTGAGCTAACAAATTTGCTGTGAAAATTTTATTTGCAGGAGCTAAAGTATGGTGTATTGACATTAAAATTTTAAGCCTTGTTGCCAAACAGTCATGGTTGATATTTGAACAGGAAAAAGCATGTTGAAAAGATCCGTTTTTTGAAATAGGAAAGAGTTAAATAAAAATTACTTGCTTCGCGAAGCAAAAAAACACATTCAATGAAAAAAATAATCACCGTAGTAATCTTACTGCTGAGTTCGCAGTTGCACGCGCAGCGCGTAATGACTCCCGAAATCCTGATGACTTTAAAACGTATTTCAGAACCGCGTTTATCGCCTGATGGTAAAAAGATTTTATACAACGTGCGCACGATGGATATAGCAGCCAACAATGGCAACAACGATATTTATATTGTGGATGCCGATGGGAAAAATGTTGTAGCTATTGCCAACACAAAGAGTAATGAAACAGCAGCACGTTGGATAGCAGGCGGAACTAAAATTGCTTACTTAGATGATATAACAGGCGATGCACAGATTTATGAAATGAATATTGATGGCAGTAGCAAAACACAGGTGAGCAACAATACCGGTGGAATTACCAATTATGGCTATTCACCAAAGGGCGGATATGTTTGGTTTACAGCCGATGTTAAGTTAGATAAAAATCCTGCTGAGATTTATCCTGATTTACCTAAAGCAAAAGATGCACGCATTATAGATGGATTAATGTATCGCCACTGGAATGTATGGAGCGATTACACTTACTCACATTTATTTGTTGCAAAATATGTTAACGGAAAATTAGAAACTCCAAAAGATGTAATGCCCACCGAGCGCTTCGATACGCCTACAAAACCCGATGATGGCGATGAACAAATTGCTTTTAATTATGATGATACTAAAATTGCTTATTCATGTAAAAAATTTTCCGGCACTGCTTACGCCACAAGTACCAATACTGATATTTATGTTTTTGATATTGTTACAGGTGCTACAGAAAATGTAAGCAGAGATATGGACGGCTATGACAAACAACCTGCCTTTTCAACTGATGGAAAAAGCATGTTATGGTTAAGCATGGAGGAACCGGGCTACGAAGCCGATCGAAATCGCCTGATGATTTATGACATCGTCACCAAAACAAAAAAGGAATTGCTTACCAATTTTGATTACAGTGTGAGCAAAGCAGATTACAATGCAAAGGGCAACATGATTTATTTTATTGCAGGCATCAATGCGACTGAGCAAGTACTGTCCTATGATTTGAATCCCAAAGCAAAAACTCCCATGCGTCAGATTACAAATGTAGTTGCTGATATTACTGATTACAGTTTGTCATCAACTGCAAAAGAACCCGTAATGATTATCGGATTAATGCGTCATGATTTACCTGTCGAAATTTTTAATGTGGATTTAAAAACAGGAAACACTAATCAAATCTCGCAAGTGAATACGCAATTGCTTTCTACTTTGAGCCTCGGCAAAACCGAAAAGCGAATGGTAAAAACCACTGATGGAAAAGAAATGCTAACGTGGGTTATATATCCTCCGAACTTTGACCCGGCAAAAAAATATCCTGCCTTATTATATTGCCAGGGTGGACCACAAAGCACGGTGTCGCAATTCTTCAGCTATCGCTGGAATTTTCAAATGATGGCCGCTAAAGGTTACATTGTAGTTGCGCCAAACCGAAGAGGTCTTCCTTCATTCGGAGAAAAGTGGAATGATGACATACGTGGTGATTGGGGTGGCCAGCCTATGAACGATTTGCTTAGTGCAATTGATGATGTTTCAAAAGAAAATTATGTGGACAAAAACCGCTTGGGTTGTGTGGGCGCAAGCTTTGGTGGCTATTCGGTTTATTGGCTGGCAGGGCATCACAATAAAAGATTTAAAGCATTTATTGCACATGATGGTGTCTTCGATTTAAAATCAATGTTTGGAATGACTGAAGAAGTTTGGTTTCCGACTACTGATTTTGAAGGCCCGTATTGGAAGCAGCCCACACCAAAATCATACACCAAATGGTCGCCCATGGATTATGTGCAAAACTGGGATACACCAATGCTCATCATCCATAACGAAAAAGATTTTCGCGTTCCTGTGGCGCAAGGCATGGAAGCATTTACAGCTGCCCAAATGCTTAATGTGCCTTGTAGATTTCTGTACTTCCCCGATGAAGGCCATTGGGTGCTCAAACCCCAAAACGAAATATTATGGCAACGTGTGTTTTTTGATTGGCTGGATAAGTATTTGAAATAACTCAGGAAGGATTATTTACTCAGCTTTAATAAGTTCTTTTATAGTGCAGTTCAATTCATAAACTTTTTCAATTAATGGCTCTGTGGTTTTTTGGTCGAATTCTATAAAATCGGCATAATCACTTTCTTGCCTCCAATCAAAAAGATGCGAATATAGTTTTGCAAAATCTTTATTGATATGGTTAGTTTTAACAAAGTGCTGGAAAAATTGAGTTTTAATACCATTGTGTGTATCTGCTTTAATATCCATTTTGTATAGCAATGCGCTGACCAAATAAAATGCTGAATAATAAAGCCTGTTTACACATGAATTCCACCTTTGAGAAGATGCAAGAATACGGGCGTCCTCAAAAACCTCATCAGACTTTGATATCCTGTATTTGATGTAATCTTCTTTGGTTTTTCTCATTACAATCTCACTCCGTCATTTTTAATATTGCGATATAACGGAGTAACACTATGTCTTTCTTCCCAATCATTTTT
>JBDTRM010000016.1:0-12483 GCA_039931675.1 Bacteroidia bacterium
CCTCAAATCCTGCCCACTCTCCCCACCCTTATCCTCCCCGTCCGAACCGGCACGGGCGGGCCAAAGCACTGTCATTCCGAACGTAGTGAGGAATCTCTCCTTAACTAAATGACATTGTCCTTTAGGGCAGGGGTGAGCATAGGCAATAGCGTTTTCCTTTTATAAATTTCCTCTTAATGATTGCTCGCGTTCAATAGCTTCAAACAATGCTTTGAAATTTCCTTTACCAAAACTCTTTGCTCCCTTGCGTTGAATGATTTCAAAGAATACAGTTGGGCGGTCTTCAACAGGCTTTGTGAAAATTTGCAGCAGGTAACCTTCATCATCACGATCAACCAAAATACCGAGTTTTTTTAATGCTTCTACATCTTCATCAATTTTGCCTACACGTTTTAAAAGATCATCATAATAAGTAGTAGGCACTTTTAAAAAGTCAATTCCCCTGGACTGCAATTCAGTTACTGTTTTCAATACATCATTAGTAAGCAATGCCATGTGCTGTACACCAGGGCCGTGATAAAATTCAAGATACTCATCTATCTGCGATTTCTTTTTGCCTTCGGCTGGTTCGTTAATCGGGAACTTAACATAACCGTTTCCATTTGAAACAACCTTGCTCATCAAAGCGGAATATTCTGTTGAAATATCTTCATCATCAAAAGTGATGATCATTTTAAATCCCATTGCATCTTCATAAAATTTAACCCACTCATTCATTTTGCCCAACTCAACATTTCCCACACAATGATCAACAACTTCTAAACCCACAGGTTCAGTTTTTATAGTTGAAGAAGCAGGTTTATATCCCGGCAAAAAAGGTCCTTTATAATTTTTACGTTCTACAAATTTGTGAATCGTGTCACCATAAGTATGAATGGCAGCAATTTTTACTTCGCCAAATTCATCGCTCATGGTTTTGGGTTCAGTGTGTGATTTTGCACCGCGACTCATGGTTTGATAAAACGATTGCTCAGCATCATCAACCCACAATGCAAGCACTTTAACTCCATCGCCATGCAATGCAACATGCCTGCTTATTTCATGATCGGGATGCATTGAGGTGGTTAATACAAAACGGATTTTGCCTTGTTCTAAAACATAAGATGCACGGTCGCGCACTCCTGTTTCAGGACCTGCATAAGCTACCAATTTAAAGCCAAATGCAACCTGGTAAAAATAGGCAGCCTGCTTGGCATTGCCCACATAAAACTCTACGTGATCTGTTCCTTTTAAAGGGAGAAAGTCTTCTTGCATAATATTGAATATTGAATGATGAATATTGAATGTTGAATTCCGTCATTGCGAGGAACGAAGCCCGACCGAACGGAACGGGCGGGCAATCTGTTCTCCTTTCCCGGAATATTTTGCGCAAAGATATTTGATTTCATCAAACTGAATAATGAGAAAAGTCAGTTTTCAATTTCTGTTGTTATTTTTCATCCGTTGGTGGTAATTTTTTCATATCAGCATTTACAAACAACGCTTCAATTACTTTTTCAAATTCTCTTAATTCAGGTGGCCCGTCATAGCGATTCTTAATAGTTTTTCGTTTGCCATCTAACTGAACTGAGGTTACACATTCAGGCAAATCGGTTACACCTTCATTATCATATTTATCTTTTAGTTCAAAATATTTTATGTCCATTGCTTTTTGTTTCAACTCTTTTAATTGTTCTGTTGAAACCTGGAAAGAATAGTTTCCAATGTTAGGCACATCTTTCTTGCCTGAATAAACTACATAACCGCTTTCATAAATTTTTGCTTCATACCACGGGCATCTGCCAAAGCATTGCGAGTGAAATATGGTAACAAATAAAGAATCGCTATCGCTGCGATTGAAAATGCTGTTGTCAACTTTTGCTGCCTGCTGTTTTGATTTGCAGGAAAAAATTGCTGTGAAAAGCAGGAGGATGAAGAGTGAGTTTTTCATTTTTATTTAGATATAGCAAATTGTTATGGATTTTTTTTGCGAACTTTTTCTTCAACCTTAGTAACAACTAAAAACCTTAGTAGAAAAAACTATTCCGTTCTGTGTTACCTTTTTACCTTATTTCCAGGAGAGATAAGGTAATAAGGTTTTAGTTCTATGATTGATTTTTCTACTAAGGTTAAATTTAAATTTAAGGTTACTATATGCTAATGATTTGACTTTTATAATAACGCTACAATTTTAAAATCTTTTTTGTGATGATGTTATTCTTGTTTTCAATTGCAAGTGTATAAACTCCTTTTGGCAATTGAGCAAGTTGAATAATAGTTTCATTACTAATGTTGCTGTTTTTCAGAAAGACATTTTCACCAAGCATGTTAAACAACTGAATTCTATTGGGAGTTTGAAGCGAGTTGTTTAATTTAACAGTTACTGAATTTGTTGCAGGGTTCGGATAAACGGAAATTTCATTGCCAATTTCAACTGGATTAATTCCATTCGGTATCACAATTAAATTATCAGTGGTATTAGTTTTAACCGGCTGATTGGAATCAAAAAATATCATAGAGTTATTGTAAATGTGAGTGCCAACCGCTGTTGCCGGTTTTAGTTTAATACTGTAAGAAACAAAACCGTTTGAGGCCAATTGATTTGCACCGCTATCAGGCAGCATGATGTTATTGAATGTAAATACTAAAAGATTATTCGGATAAACATTGGTTGAGAAATTATGACTGCCGCCATTGATGCGAAGCGAACTTACATCTAAATTAGCATCCAATGTATCTGTAATGATAACCTGGTAAGCTGTATCATTACCTGTGTTTTGAAAATGAATTGTATAGTCGAGAGTGGCATTGGTGTCAATTGTTGATGGAGGGTTTACTTCTTTATAGTTAGGGTCGTAAGAGTTGTTTACAATACCGCAGATTGATGTTATATTATTTGCGGGATTCAAATCACCAGGAAGTGTTTCTGCTATGTAGGTAACGCAAATGGTATCACCTAAAACTACTGTTGGTTGCTTGGTAGCATAAATAACATGATAATTAAGTTGGCTGCTATATAAAATATTGCTCCATGTTACTGTATCTCCATTAACCGAATAGCCAAACGGGGTTGCACCATAGAAATTCAGTTTATTATCAAGTACAACTTTCAAATATCCTGTATCGGTTTGACAGTATTTATTTTCAGAACCCGCATATATTATAACCATTGAAGGTAATCTCATTCCTGTTAAAGTTGCATTTACATATCCATCAAATCCAGGAACACAGCCGATTGAAAAATCGTTGTTGTAAGATGGATTTGCATTGATAATAACAGGAATAGTTGCAGGACATATAATGGGTAAAATCATTTGATTTGAACCTAAATTCATTTGATAAGGCAAAGCCGAGTTCTCAGTTGTTCCATAATCTCCATTATTATCTGTATAAAATGTTTTTAAAATTATACCTGCATTTGATTTTAACGTAAGAGCAGCTTGACCAATAGGTGCATCACCTGAATCATAAATGCAATTTGCATTATTGTCAAAATAAACCTTCCCAGCGAAATTTGTACATGCGCTTGAATCAATTACAAGGGTATCGGTAAAAGTATTCGCATTGCCAACCAAATCAGCGATTGACTGAAATACATTGTAACTTCCCAGTTGAGCATAATAATGTAGAACGTAAAAGCTTGTGAAGAAGCCTAAAGTATCAGGATGAGCGTAGAAAGTAGAGTCAGTTCCATCACCAAAATCTATATAAACGGGAACAGAATCATTGTACGAATAACCTGCCTGAAGTATTGAGGTCATAAATACGTACAACTGGGGAGTGTTGCAGGGTGAAAAATCCCATTGCCCAAACCCATTATTATAAACACCAAAATAATCTTGTCCAACATTTATATTATCAATGTACCAACCTGTTCTGCCAGCCATTCCGTTATTGTTATTGTCAAACATTTTAAATCTTATCATCACATTAGATGAATTTGCAGCCACAGCACTCATATCAAAAATATCTTTTTTCCACCATGTATTTTGGGGAGTAGATATTGTAGCTGGCTCCCAGGTAGGATATGCAGCTTCAGTAAATTTATTCCCTTGATTTGCAAAATTTGAAGTTCCCATGTATTGAGCACCTGTCAAATTTGTCCATGTTAATCCACCATCACTTGAAACTTGAACAATTCCTAGATCAAAGAATTCAATTTTTGCAATTTGGTCAAAGCTTAAAACAACTGTTGATGCACCAACTGTTGAAAAACTAATTGTAGTCAGATAACACGAGTCACCAACACCATAACTTGATGAATCGCAGGCATTGCCACCGGCTGATATGCGCGTGCATTGCGCAAAACCAATACTGCCTGATGAAACAACGCTATCAGGATTTTCAAAGTCTTCGTGAAAGAGACTTTGTGCTTTGGCATAACTGAAAATAAAAATAAATGTAATTAAGGTAAGTAGTGTTTTCATGATACCTATTTTTTTCAAATGTATGTAAACCTGTGAACTTATAGCGCAGGATATAAATAATTTCAAATTTCAGATTTGATAAAATTCTGAAGAAATATTTTCTATCAATAAACCATCATCTTTCCATTATAAATTATTCCTTCTTTTTCTGATTTTAAAGAATAAAAATACAACCCGGTGCTCAATTTATTTTTTGAAATTTTAAACGAGTTTTGATTTGAACTATACGTTTGAACTGTTTTTCCGGTAACATCATAGATACTTAAAGAATATTTTTCTGAGTTTGGATTTTCAAATGCAATAGTTGTGAAATCATTGAACGGATTTGGATAAACAAAAATTTTATTTGACTTATTACTTTCACTGATTCCATTCGGTATCACAATTAAATTATCAGTGGTATTGGTTTTAACCGGCTGATTGGAATCAAAAAATATCATGGAGTTATTGTAGATGTGAGTGCCAACTGCTGTTGCCGGTTTTAGTTTAATGCTGTAAGAAACAAAACCGTTTGAGGCCAATTGATTTGCACCGCTATCAGGCAGCATGATGTTATTGAATGTAAATACTAAAAGATTATTCGGATAAACATTGGTAGAAAAATTATGACTGCCGCCATTGATGCGAAGCGAACTCACATCTAAATTAGCATCAAGAGTATCCGTAATAATAACCTGGTAAGCAGTATCGTTACCGGTGTTTTGAAAATGAATGGTATAGTCAAGTGTGGCATTGGTATCAATTGTTGACGGAGGATTTACTTCTTTGTAGTTGGGGTCAATAGAGTTGTTTACTTCACGACAAATTGTAACAATATTATTTGATGGATTTAAATCACCAGGTAGTGTTTCGGCTATATATGTTATGCAAATTGTATCGCCTAAAACAACAGTTGGTTTTTTTGAAGAATTAATATAATGGTATCTGTATGTGTCAAACATAACATTAGACCAGGTTACAGTGTCGCCATTTAAAGTATAACCCGTGGGGTAGGCAAAATTGAAATTTAATTTATTATCAAGGACTACTTTTAAATATCCTGAATCAACCTGGCAGTAATCATTCCTGCTCATAGCAGAAATTCTTACAGGTGAAATGAGCCGCATTCCCCATAAATACCCATCTACATAATTGTCAAATCCTGGAGTACATGCTACAGCAAAATCATTGTTATATGACGGCAGAGATGAAATTATTATTGGATTGCTTGCAGGGCAAATCATTGATGAGATAAATGGAGTAGAGAGTAAACTTAAATGATAAGGCAATGGCGAATTTTCATGTAAAATGTAGTCACCATTTATGTCGGTGAAGAGGGACCCGCCTGACCCATTATTTGTAGTAAAGAATAGAGGAGCATAAGTGACCGGCAAATCACCTGTATCGTAAATGCAATTAGCATTTTTATCCCAATAAACTTTCCCTGTAATGTTGCCGCAAATGCTCGAGTCAACTACGAGCGTATCAATATAATTGCTTGCGTTACCAAGCAGATCAGTTATTGATTGAAAAATAGGGTAGCTTCCGTTTAGTGCATAATAATGCAGTATTCCAATATTTGTATAAAAATTTAAAGTATCAGGGGGGGCATAAAAATTTGTATCAGTGCCATCACCAAAATCAATATAAACAGGAACAGAATCATTATATGAATAACCTGCCTGAAGAATTATTGTGTTGAAAACATATAATTGAGGCACATTGCAGGCTGAAAGGCCATTTCTGGATGCTCCATTATTGTAAACATTAAAAAAACTACCGTTTACCTGCAAATTATCAATATACCAGCCTGTTCGTCCACCCATTCCATTACTATTGAGGTCCTGCATTTTAAATCTTATCATCACATTAGATGAATTTGCAGCCACAACACTTATATCAAAAACATCTTTCTTCCACCACGTATTTTGGGGGGTAGATATTGTAGCTGGCTCCCAGGTAGTATATGCAGCCTCGGTAAATTTATTTCCTTGATTACCAAAATTTGAAGTTCCCACGTATTGAGCGCTTGTCAACTTTGTCCAGGTTATTCCACCATCGCTTGAAACTTGAACAATTCCTTGATCAAAGAATTCAATTTTTGCAATTTGATCAAAGCTTAAAATGACTGATGAATTACCAACCGTTGAAAAACTTATCGTAGTTAAATAACACGAATCACCAACTCCATAACTTGATGAATCGCAGGCATTGCCACCGGCTGCTATGCGTGTGCATTGTGCAAAGCCAATGTTGCCTGATGAAACTACGCTGTCAGGATTTTCAAAGTCTTCGTGAAAGAGACTTTGGGATTTGGCATAATTGAAAATAAAAATGAATGTAATTAAGGTAAGTAGTGTTTTCATGATGAAATTTTTTTGTAAGTATAATTAAAAAATAAAATGACAGCAATTTAGTTTAATGATTTCATAAAAGTTGTAGAACTATAACTACAAGACTAAGGTTTCATAAAATTAATTTCATTTACAGATTTTACTGTTGCTCTGAAAACAAGCAATTGAATTATTATCACAGAATTGATTAAAATATTTAAGAGTATAATCGAAAAAACGAGGTTCAATGTGAATTGTTTCTACATTTGGATTAATTCAATCATTCAAAACTCAATCATTCAAAATTAATACATGAAACATCCCTGGCATGAAATACCTTACGGAGCCAAGGCGCCCGATGTGGTTAATGCAATTATTGAAATACCAAAAGGTTCGCGAGCCAAGTATGAAGTGGACAAGGCAAGCGGCTTATTGCGTTTAGACCGCGTGTTATACTCTGCAGTTTATTATCCTGCGAACTATGGTTTTATTCCGCAAACGTATGCAGGCGATAATGATCCGTTGGATATTTTAGTGCTTTCGCAAATTGATATTGTACCGATGTGCATTGTTGAAGCAAAGGTTATCGGTGTGTTGCGCATGAATGACCAAAATGAAATGGATGATAAAATACTTGCAGTAGCATCTCGCGATATGAGCGTGGCACATATAAATGATATAACTCAACTGCCTGAATATTTTCTAAAAGAGCTGCGGCACTTCTTTGAAGAATATTCTAAATTGGAAAATGAAAATGTTGTGGTTCAGGATATTCTTAATGCTGTTGAAGCAAAGAAAATTATCAATGTGGCGATTGATGATTATCGGATAGGGAAGTGGAAATGATTATGATTATGGCGTCATGCTGAACTTGTTTCAGCATCTGCCAAAACTTGACAGATTCCGAAATAAATCCGGAATGACAAGATGCTTCGGAGTTACAACCTGCGGATTAAATTTAAAATTATTGTAGTGATAAAAAACATTTTCATTTTTATTTTTTCGTTTTCGCTTTGTTTCAGTTGCATCGCGCAAAATGCTGATATTGATTTGCTGAATAAAATAAATGGTCCCGGCACACCGGCTGCTGATAAAACTTTTAAATTCATAAGCAATAGTGTTGGACCGGTTAGTATAGCCGCACCGTTAAGTATGTTTGTTACCGGATTGGCAACAAAAGATAAGGTCCTGCAAAGAAAATCTTATGTAGCTGCAGCTTCATTATTTACCTCTACAGTTATTACAGTTGCATTAAAAGTTACCGTTAAGCGTCCACGCCCGTTTGAAACCTATCCTGATATCATTATTAAAAAAGATAAAGGTGGCAGTTATTCATTTCCTTCAGGTCATACCTCTTCAGCTTTTGCAACGGCAACTTCGCTGAGTCTTGCTTTTCCAAAATGGTATGTAATTGCACCATCGTTTTTATATGCAGGCGCAGTTGGTTATTCGCGCATGTATTTGGGTGTGCATTATCCAAGCGATGTTTTTGGCGGAATTGTTATTGGTGTTGGTTCATCATTCCTGATGTACAAAGCTGATCAATGGATAAATAAAAAATAGGTTAGGTATTTGGTGTTAGTTAGTTGTGTAAATTATTTTTTGTTTGGATAACAGGGAAAACCCTTTAATATCATTTTCAGTAGAAACCCTCTTGATATGGGCTTGATTGCGCTGCATCTTTGCATCGTCAAGTTCGAAAAGTTTCTAACCATTTTTTTCAAACACAATTATGAATAATCTAACAGGCAATTTGCTTTATCTTCTTTCAGTATTACTGGCCTTTACCTGGGCAGTTGGTTTTTACGGTCACCAGGTAGGAGGAGCGTTTCATCTAACATTGGTGTGTGCTGCTGTAATAGCTTACATCAGTATCTGGGATATTGAAAAACTGAAACCAAAGAGAAAGCAACACAAGCAGCGTTTGGCTTAACAAAATGAAGTTTAATTACAGGTGTTTCCCGAAGGGCTGATATTATTCTTACCAGGTAATATCTTTACCGCCCGGGTGTTCGATAGGGTGCATTCGGGCGGAGCCTTGGGATTGCAGGTTTTTGAATAATTCAATTATGTTTTTTTAATTTATCTCATCTTTATATTATAAACAATCAATATTTAAATCCTTAAAAATTTCAAAAAATGAAAAAAATCAAGCTGTTATTGGTAATGAACATGATGATTGCACAGGCCGTTTGGGTGCAAGCTGACGGAGCAGATAATCAACCTGCAAAAAAGACATCAAATAATGTAAAGGTATCGGTAGAGGTGAAATTTAATTTATTCAGCATTGAAGGACGGCCGCTTGAGGGAAGCCTGAAATCTTTTTCAGATGAATATAAAAGTAAAAATAAAACCGAATTCGTTCTGCCAACTGAGCTACCGAAACCTATGATGGATGGGAAGCCGATTGACCTTACTGCATTTTATCAAAAATGTCTTTCACAGCTTGTTTTGCCTGACAATAAAAAATCATTTCGTGATACTGTGTTTATTTCATTCTATCTTGATGAAAAGGGAAAAGTAGTTCCTACTTATTTTATGGAAGAAGTGAATGAGCCTGCTTACAGGGATCTGCTTAATAAAACTAATGATATTAAAAACTGGTCTCCTGCATATTTTGACAAAACACCGGGGCAAGTTGCCGCTTCAATTCGCCTTGTAATAAGTGATGGCGAGATTAAGTAAAAGTGTGTGTTGAATAATGCAAAAAGATTTCGATTTAGTTATGATTAAATCGAAATCTTAATTCTTATTTGAGTTTAAAAATGCCAAGCCACTCCAACTGCAATCAAATAAGAATTAAAATTCAACCGGTGCGAGTCAATTTGACGTTTAGTATCGTAGTAGTTGAAATGAGTTTCATTAATTTTAACTCCTGTATCAAACATCCAGTTAAAATCGCCAGTTACTGAAAAGCCGCGTGTTAGATGCACATCTAAGCGACCTAATAAGTAAGCGCCAACACTTGATTTTTTATCGGTTGTACTGTAATAGCCTGTGATTATTTCTTGCGTGGTTGAGTCAACACTTTGAATTAAATAGTTCTGTTTAACGTTTACAAAATTGCAGGTTAATCCCGCACCAAAGTCCAACTCCCAACCTATACCAATGTTGCCATGATATGGTTTGAGTGCATAAATAGCCTGTAATTTAAAAGTAGTGCCTCTTACAATTTCATCCACCTTATCGTAAAGTTGGAAGGCATAATCAGGGTTTGTGACCAATGAATCTTTATTGACGTAACCGATAACATGCGATTCGGGAATTCCATTTACCCCGATTCCTAATTTAAAACGATTATTGACACTTACATCAAATGATAAATTAATTACGGGATTAATTCCCGAAGCATTTTCAGGACTGCCGCCAATTTTCAAATAATCATCCAGCAAACTTTTTGTACCCTGGTATGCTTCACTTGCAAATGTTTTTGAAATCACCTCATCAATATTGGTTTTATTGAAACCGGCTTGAACAGTAAAATGAAATCTTCTGAAACCTTTCGGATTGTCATCGTCATTTCCTGCTTTCGCAATTTGAGTAATTGCAAACAAGAAAACTGCCATGAAATATTTTAGAGCGCTATTCATTTGATTTATTAGTAGTAAGATACTTATGCGAAATAAACAAAAAAACAGAGAACTTAAAATGAAAGCGGTTTAATTTTTCATTTGTTTGTGAACTACCTTGCAATTGGTAAAGCCCTCGAAGGCATACGCGTCAACTTAAGACCTGCCCATTTTTCCTGCATCCTTATTCCCGACATTTTGAATGCAATTAATCTGCATAATACCATTCCCAATCAATCTGGGCCGATGAAATATTTTTTTGCTTAGTTGTAAACGTTGTGTTCGTTGAACCGTTTAAATTTGCTTTGGAATTTTTTCTTTGACTTTTCATAATGTTATTTTTTAAATTCGGGGTCAAAATTAATTGCAGCAAATGCACTTTTGTTTTCAATCTTGCTGAGGTGTTGAATTTGATTGCTGAAGTGCTTTAATCAGTTGCTTAAATAAAAAAGTATAATGACGATTGCCAAATCAAACCGCATTGAATCAATTGACCTGCTTCGCGGATTAGTGATGATTATAATGGCACTCGACCATTCGCGCGACTTTTTTCATCATGATGCTTTTGCACATGACCCGCTCGATGTAAACACCACAACTGTGTATTTATTTTTTACAAGATGGATTACGCATTTCTGTGCTCCTGTATTTGTTTTTCTTGCAGGCACATCTGCTTACCTGCAAAGTCTCCGCAAAACAAAAAAGGAGTTAAGTGTATTTCTTATCAAGAGAGGTTTATGGTTGATGATATTGGAAGTGCTGCTTGTGAATCTCATAGTGACATTTGATACCAATTATGAATTGATTGCTCTGCAGACCATTTGGGCAATCGGTACAAGCATGGTCATTTTAGGATTGATGATTAATCTGCCTTATAAAATGATTTTCACAATTGGTTTACTGATTGTGCTTGGACATAATTCTCTCGATTTTATTGAAGGAAAACATACAGAGCCTTTTGGATTTTGGTGGGACTTATTGCATCGCGGAAACTTTGCCGTGCATAACGTTTATGGAAATCATTCGTTACTGATGATTTATGCTTTCGTTCCGTGGAGTGGTTTGATGATGCTTGGATATTGCTTCGGCAAAATTTATCAGCCTTCGATTAATTTTATTCAGAGAAGGAAAACTTTGTTGTGGATTGGTTCATCAATCATCATATTTTTTATTGTACTCAGGGCTTCCAATATTTATGGCGATCCGCATCAATGGTCAGTGCAAAGAAATGCGCTTTTCACTTTATTATCTTTTATTAATGCGCACAAATATCCGCCATCATTATTATATATGTGTATGACTATTGGACCTGCAATAATTTTTCTTGCATCATTTGAAAAAATAAAAAACAGTTTAACACAAATTATTATCGTGTATGGCAAAGTTCCATTCCTTTATTATCTCTTGCATTTTTTTATCATTCATCTTATAAGCGCAATAGCATTTATTATGCGTGGTCATACTTATGCTGAAGGCATGAAAGGATTTCTCGGATTAAAATTTTTAATGCTTAATGATGGTTATGGATTAGGAGTTGTTTACTTTGTATGGATTGCAGTGGTTGTTTCTCTTTATCCCGTTTGTAAATGGTTTAGCGAATATAAACTCAAACATAAAGAAAAATGGTGGTTGAGTTATTTGTAAAAAATTCCGTGAAGTTTATAAAATTTGATTCCTAACTTTACCTTCAACTTATTATTCCTTCCGCTACATCGGAACCGTAATGACGAATTACACTTTTACTCAATTTCCAAATTACCCAAACAACAATGGCAAATCTCTTAGTAAACTTCGCAGGCATTAAATCACCCAATCCATTTTGGCTGGCAAGTGCGCCACCCACAAACAGCGGCTACCAGATTATGAAAGCCTTTGATGCAGGGTGGGGTGGAGCGGTATGGAAAACGCTTGGTGTTCCTGTAGTGAATGTTTCATCGCGTTACGGTTCACTTAACTACCGCGATACACGCATGATGGGTTTCAACAATATTGAGTTGATAACGGACAGACCCTTGCGTGATAATTTGCGTGAGATTGAAGAAGTGAAAAAACGTTTTCCCAATCACGCAGTGATTGCATCATTGATGGTTGAAACAAGAGAAGAGTGGCACCAGATAATGAACGATGTAACTAATGCAGGTGCTGATGGTGTTGAATTAAATTTTGGTTGCCCGCACGGAATGTGCGAGCGCGGAA
>JBDTRM010000017.1:0-12149 GCA_039931675.1 Bacteroidia bacterium
TTACAGTTTTAGCTCCTGCAACCATTGCAAATATTGTTTGCGGTTTTGATATTTTAGGTCTTGCATTAAACGATCCTCTCGATAAATTTCTGATAAGAAAAACTACAACGAAAGGAGTTACCATCATCAACAAAGACAATTATAATTTACCAACCGATCCTGTAAAGAATGTTTCTGGCGCAGCACTATTAGCATTGCTCGAAAAAGTTGAAGAAGAAATTGGTTTTGAAATTGAAAGCACAAAATCAATCATGCCCGGTAGCGGAATTGGTTCGAGCGCTGCAAGTGCAGCAGGTGTTGTAGTAGGTGCAAATCATTTGCTGAACAATCGTTTTTCGAAAGAAGATTTGATTCGTTTTGCAATGTGCGGTGAGTTAGTTGCATCTGGTGCAAAACATGCTGATAACATAGCGCCCTGCATATACGGTGGAGTTACTTTGATAAGATGTAATAAACCGTTAGATATTATTCCGCTTAATTCACCACCGCTTTATGTTACAGTTATTCATCCACAGATAGAAGTAAAAACTTCGGATGCTCGGCAGATTTTAAAAAAGAATATATTTCTTAAAGATGCAATTATTCAATGGGGAAACGTAGCAGGATTAGTTGCGGGATTTATGAAAGGTGATTATGATTTGATTGGACGTTCACTGGAAGATGTAATCATCGAACCGATTCGAAAAATTTTAATACCGGGTTTTGATGAGATTAAGAAATGCAGTTTAGAAGCCGGTGCTTTGGGCGGTGGCATCTCAGGTTCAGGACCTTCCGTATTTATGTTGAGCAAAGAAGAAACAACTGCACGCGATGTTGAAACTGCAATGCGAAATATTTATAATAAAATAGGAATTGATTTTCATATCTATGTTACTACGGTAAATTATAAGGGAGTTGAAGTTGTGAAAAACATTTAGCAAGCATTTTTTTGGTTTAGATATTACCGGGCCTGTCATCCTGAGCGGAGCGAAGGAACTTTCTCCATAGGTAGTAAGTACTTCATTTGAAGAAAGATGTTTCGCTTCGCTCAACAGGACAGTATAGTTTGTTAAACTATTAATGGTCATCAACTCATATTAAACATTTAAACTATGTTATACTACAGCACCAATCATAAATCAGAAAAAGTAGATTTTCGGGAAGCTACAATTCGGGGACAGGCTCCTGATAAGGGTTTGTACTTTCCTGAAAGTATTCCTAAATTATCAATTGAACTTTTAAAAAAATTAAAAAGTAAATCGAAATCTGAAATTGCTTTTGAAGTTATACGACCTTATGTGGGTGATACTATTACTGAAAATGATTTAAAACAGATTTGTGAATTTACAGTCAGCTTTGATTTTCCACTTGTAAAAATTTCAGACAACATTTATTCACTTGAATTATTTCATGGTGCAACACTTGCATTTAAAGATGTGGGTGCAAGATTTATGAGTCGCTGCCTCGGACATTTTTCCAAAGACAATAATCGCGAAGTAACAGTGCTTGTGGCAACGTCAGGCGATACAGGAAGCGCAGTTGCTAATGGTTTTCTTGGTGTTGAGGGAGTTAAAGTTGTTATACTTTATCCTTCAAATAAAGTAAGCAAGATTCAGGAGTTACAATTAACCACACTCGGACAAAATATAACTGCATTAGAAGTTGAAGGAACATTTGATGATTGCCAGCGAATGGTGAAGCAAGCATTTACTGATGATGCATTAAATGAAAAACTTTTTCTCACTTCTGCTAACTCTATTAATATCGCAAGATGGCTGCCGCAGCAGTTTTATTATTTCTATGCACTGCAGCAATGGGAAGATGAGCAACCTCCGGTTATAAGTGTACCTAGCGGAAACTTTGGAAACATTTGTGCAGGTTTATTGGCAACAATTTCAGGTTTGCCTGTTAAACATTTTATTGCTGCATGTAATGTCAATGATGTTTTTACAAAATATATTCAAACTGCTGTGTTTAATCCTCTGGAAGCAAAGGCAACTATTTCAAATGCAATGGATGTAGGTAATCCGAGCAATTTTGTGCGCATTATGGAATTGTTTCATCACAGTTATGATGAGATAAAAAATTTAATCAGCAGCGAAAGTGTTGATGATAAAACAACAAGCGAAACGATTGAACGGGTTTTCAAAAAATACAATTACATTTTAGATCCGCATGGTGCTGTTGGTTATACAGCTTTAGAAAATTACTTGCATAATCATGCGGGTGAAAAAGGTTTTTTTCTTGAAACAGCTCACCCGGTTAAGTTCAGTGATACTGTTGAAAAGGCGATTGGTCAATCTATAGCAATTCCTGATTCGGTAAAACATTTAATACAATTGAAAAAATCAAGCATTATAATCAAACCTGAATTTGAAGAATTGAAAAGTTATTTGATGGAAGCATAAATCTTTATTACTAAATTTTTGAAAATGCAAGCTGTATTTAATAGTTCTTCGTTCAAAAGCATTTCTGTTGCTCATTTGAATGAATATATGTTACGTATTAAAAAAGCAATTGCTGATTTAAATCATGAACAGATTTGGTGGAAACCACACCCTAACACAATTTCAATCGGCAATATTTTAAAACACCTAAATGGAAATGTTACGCAATGGATGATTTCAGGATTAGGTAGGGAAGAGGATCATCGTAATCGTGCTGAAGAGTTTAAAGATGATGAAATGCCAGCAAAGGAAATATTGCTCAACAAGCTTTCTCTAACTATAAGCAAGTCATGCAACGTTATTGAAAATATAAGTGATGATGATTTGCAAACGTCAATTACCATTCAAGATTTTGAAACCACTAAGTTAGCAGCAATATATCATGTGGTTGAACATTTCAGTTGGCATAGCGGACAGGTTACATGGGTTTCAAAAATGCTGCAAGGAGAAAATCATCATATTGCATTTTATGATGATAACAAGTTGAATGAAGCGAAGAATAAATGATTGAATAGAGTTGGAGTGAAATAAACCTTTAGTGTCTCTGTATGAAAAATATTTTGACCTAAAAAGTTATTTCATTTTTTCAAAAACAAGTGCTTTTCTGTCATTTGAAAAGGTAACGCGATAAAGATCGTTTGTATTAATAGCTATTAATGCCTCTTTGTAAATTTCAGCTTTGGTTTCATCGGTTATGTTTGATGATCCGAATGGTCCTGTTTTAGGATGGATAAATAATAAGTAAATATTCTGATCTTTTATGATAAGCAAATAATAAACCCTGTAACCACCGCTACCATCAATTCTCTTTTTAATGTAAGGGGCTGTTTCGCTTAAGTTAAGCCTTGCACCTGATTTTAATTCTTCAAAAGGCTTGTCGAAAAAATATGATATTAAATCTGATTCAATTCCCCGGTAAGCATTTTTTCTGCTTAATTGTTCAATTTGTAATTTGAAATCCTCCAGACAAAAAACAGCCATAATTATTCTTTTTCAAAATCTTTTGTTGCAGTAACAAAATCATTGTTTTTTGGAAAAGTAAAAAATGCACATTCAAGATCAGAATAAGATTCTTTAAAAAAATCAATCGCCTGCTTGAACTCTGTAATTTCATTTTTTGCAATACCTGATTGCCTAAAATTGTTAAAGCTGATATACTTTCTTATCAACGTAGCATGTACATCTTTCGCCAAAACAATCAATTCATTTAATTGACTCAGAATTTCCTGATCTTTATTTTGCAGCCAGGTAAGCGCTTCAATCCCATCTGAAATTTCATTTATTTTTTTGTTCTTATTACCAAGTTCATTCTTAAAATCATTAATAGAATCTAAATATGAATTGATCACTTCTTCCTCAGTTTTTTCCTCTTGCTTTTCTGAAAAGGAAACTGCCCTGATAGCATTCATAACGCTATCTAACTTTTGTCTTTCAATTGTAACAATCATATTATTCAGTTGTATTTATCTTGTTGAGTAAAGATAACAAAAAAATATTTGTCAATAATTTAAACAAAGGATTTATAGGTTTCAAAATCTTATGTAGTCGAATAATGGTTGAATATGAAAAAAAAAACCGAAGACTTTTTAAGGCTTCCGTTTTTTTTGCTAATACTTTTCTTAATTCATCACCGGCAGGAAGGAATATTTTTTTCCATACTCTAACATTTGCTGCATAAAATCCTGGTTGCAGTCAACCTTAACATCAGTAATGTTTTTATTGCTGTCGTAAACAGGTATCAGCTTAGGTTGTATGAAACCCATGTAAGGAGCAATGTTTAATTTTTCATAGCGTGCATGTACTTCTTTGAGCAAATCCTGGTCAGCAATCACGCCATAATTTTCAACTAAGTTTTTTCCTGCATTAAAATCACCTTCTGATTTTATGCGTTGTATTTCGCGAAGCAATTGTCCGAATAAGGTACGCAGTTTATTGTAATCATTTATCACAAAATAAGTTTTTCCATCGCGGGTAGTGCGTTCTATCACTTTTTCGTCAGCACCTTTTTCAAGCACCCATTTCGAAATCAACTGGCGGTTGCGCATGTGTGATTCTTCAATATTATCGCCTGGTTTTATACGATACAATTGTGTCATCAATCCATTAAGAATGTAAGAATCATACTGCGCCTTGCCAACTTCAAGCGATGGCATCACACCCAATTCAATCAACTTATTATCCATGATGTAATACAAACCAACAAGATCGGCACGCGCTTCTTCTAATGTGCTTGCATAATTTTTTAACGTAATATCAGTGGTGGCAACACCAGGATTTAATTGTCCTGACGCATGACCTATAACCTCATGCATATCTGTATGCAGATCGCCTGCAAGCGCTCCGTATTTTTTCACACGGGCTATCACTTCGGGGTTTGAACCAAATTCATCAATCATAGGTGACTTGGCGCGAACGTAATTGTAAGAGGAAACTATATTGCCGAGCGAAACCGATTTTGATCCATATTCTTCACGTATCCATTCAGCGTTAGGAAGATTAATTCCAATTGGTGTAACCGGTGCTGCATCTCCTCCTTCGCCAATTACGGTAATTACTTTGGCCGAAATTCCCTTTACATTTTTCTTTTTATGTTCAGTCATCAGCGGTGAGTTATCTTCAAACCATTGCGCCTGCGAACCTATTTTTGCAATCAGTTTTGATGCCTGCATATCTTTCATGGACACAACAGATTCGTAACTTCCTTTTTTGCCAATAGCATCATGATATACTTCTATAAATCCAAGAGCAACATCAATCCGCGATACTGTATCGCTTACCCACGATATGTTATATTCATCAAACTTTTTAAGATCACCTGTTTCAAAATAATCAGCAAGTTGATGAAACGTGTTACTTTGTGTTTTGTTTTCTGCAACTCCCTCAGCTTTGCGCAGCCACTTAACCATTTGCTCCATAGCAGGGCCGTACATACCGCCAACCTTCCATACACGCTCTTTTATTCCATCATCTTCTTTTATCAGTTTCGAATTTAAACCAAACGATGGCGCTTGCTTACCTGCATCTTTACCCATCTGATTATAAAAATCTTCTACTTCCTGTTGGGTAACACCTTCATAAAAATTATTGCACGATGCTTTTACATTGTCAATGCCTGCCGAAAGATCAACCGATTTTAAATCACTCTTGCTGAAAATAATATCAGCAATTCTTCCGTAAGCATCGTCATTGGTTTTAAACATGCCGGGCACAAGGTTCGGATGACTGCTTGCCCGCATCAACACTTTAAAATAATCATTGCTGAACTCAGGCATTATCTTCGCGTTAGAATAATGGTGGTGAATTCCATTTGCAAAAAACACCTGCTTGCAGTAAGTATCAAATTGATTCCAATCCTTCCCGGTGCGATTTCCTTTGTAAGAAGTAAGAATATTTTCAAGCGCTTTGCGAATCATCAGGCTGTATTTATATTTCTGATCCCAGAAAATATCACGTCCGCATAATCCCGCTTCATATAAATAGTATGCTAATTTTTTCTGATTAAGAGAAAGGTCGTTGAATCCGGGAATACCATAGCGTAATACCTGCACATCTGCAAAACGATCGGCCAAAACTTCTTTTGGCAAATCAGCAGTTATTGTCATGTTAGTTGTTTCAGCTTTGGGCTTTATTGTTGCAGGATAGTCGCCAGCCACCGGTTTTATCGTAGCCGGGTTGTCCTGCTGTTGTGCGGCAGGTTTTGGCTCCATCTTTTGTCCTGCAACAGGTTTTTTAGCCTGTGCAGATACATTGCTGATTGTAATAGTTGAGATAATTGCCAATGCAATGGCAAAAGTTTTTTTCAGTTTCATATTGTTATAATGAGTTTATAAATGAACGGGTTAAAGAAAGAAAATCTTTTTGAAGCTTGTTGTTAAATGGAGTTAATAACACTAACCCCAAAAGCTACGGTATTTATCTTCTTCAATCAAAGCCACAAATTCACTGATGGAATTAACAGTAGGCGTTGGCTTGTAACTATGCCATTTTCCATCAGAACGAAAACAGGAAACTTTCCAATGATTTCGCACTTTAACAAAAGTTGCTTTGGCAACCTGAATTTCCATCATTTCTTTAGGTCTGCTCCACTTGGGTCTTAGTTCTGATACGATCACACTTTGCTCTTCAATTTTGTAGGATAAATCCATCTGGTCCCTGATGCTTTCAGGTGGTCTGCGCTTTTCAATGAAGTTTTCCATAACTTCAATTACATCTAATGTTTTTAAAGTATCTATTGCCATGTTAAAGTTTTGAAATATTGTTGAGTATTTTGTTTAATGCTTTATGAAATTTTTTTGTTTCAGGTGGGCTGCTAAAAAACAAAATATTTATATCATCCTCATCATATTGTAACCTGCATTGTTATAAGGCATCAAGTCTTGCCAGCTATCTAAAGAAATTGTGACATGATATTAATTGCGATTGCGTAAATCATTTTTTTAAAATTAGTTTCCCAAAAGCAGAGAATAAAACAATTTAAATAGCGGGTGTACCCGCACAAAACCCGCAAGGGTTTAAACTTGCGGGTTTGAAGTTACTACTTTATAAAACGTTATATCATAAACTTTACAAGGTTTTAATAAATTAATGCCCTCAGTTTTTGATAAACTTTTGACTAAGCATCTCCTTATTTGTAGTCAGGTTTATAATATACATGCCATTACTGAACCCGCTGCAATCCAAATCCTTTGTAAAGTACCCGTTGCCTGGCATGTTGAGCGCAGCCGAAGCACTGCCTTTTTCTTTAAAAACTAACCGCCCCGTTATATCAGTAACTCTTAGCGTATAGGTACTGCCTTTTAAGTGCTGCGCATTAATAAAAAGCTTATCCCATGAGTTAACGTAAGTAACAAACAATACTCCTCCTTGCAGTACAGCAGGGCTTTGTATGCCTGTCCATTGTATCGTATCGCACACACTGCCGCTATCGCGCGGTAAATCATAATCAGGGTTATTAGGAAGACCGGCATAAGACCTATTACCTCCAAGATAAAAGCTATAAGGCTGAAAGTTACAGCTATCACCTAAGCTATCTGGTGCATTAATTACACCTAAGTAAGTATTATAAATATTAAAAGCAGTATCAGGATAGGGAAAAGGAAAGTTTATCCCATCATACCAATTAGTTGCAAAATAAATTTTATCATCGGGCGCCATTTTAATGCACCTGCTGAATATTGAATTGTGGAATCACTCCACAACGTATCAACATTTGCCCACGGTGTGGAATCTTGTAAATCAATCTGCAATAAATAATTTTTTACTGGATGTGCTGTAACATATAGGAACCTATTATTGGGAGAAAAAGCACAACTCCATAAATCAGGATAAGGTGCTGAAACATTCAAAGGTCTTATCAAAATATGATTGCTTAGTATTCCAGTGCATCTATCAAAATCAAAGGTTTCAATCAGTCCATCATAACTTACCACTGCAATTTTATTACCAGCTTTATTAAACACATATTTGCAAAGATTCGAAGTTGTAAAAGAGCCAATGTTTTGGGTAAAAGGTCCAGTTATACCTGAAGGCGAAATAAGAAATTTATAAAAAATATTATTGCTGCCAACATGGTTCCTATGAATAACCCACCAGTCTCTTCCATTACCATGCTTAACTGCAATTAATCCATCGTTTGCTGGGTCAGGCAATAGCTGATTGTTTTTTTGTATTACTCCGCCAAGACCGCTATCTAATAACATGTCAACTACTGAATAATATAAACCATAAATTGATGTAACCCCCGCACTAAATACATAATATTGATCACTGTTCCCAGGCATTGGAATGATAACTAATTCCATATACCAACCTCTACCTACAACATTATCACCATTTAACATTATGGTATCGTTTCTGTTTTTTAAAAGGGTCGTATTGCCAGGCAAGGTCGCTCGAGTATATCCATAAAAAAGTAAGTTAGAATTTGCATCACATATTGAAACACAGCTTCCACGAGATTTAACGGCACTATGGATTGGCATAGGGTTGTTAATATTGCTAAAGTCAATACCAGCCGAATCCCCAAAACACCAAATATCATTACGATGCTGTGCATTGACTATGGTACTTAATAAAATTAGAATAATTAATAGATTATATTTCATAATTAAAATAAAAAGTCCCCGCTCTCCCATACTGTGCAACTATCTTAAAACGCTGCCGCAAGGCCTCTTGGAGCGCCCTCGCTGTGATGAAATAGAAACATACTGTTTGTATTAGTTCAATTCTTTTCGTGATAACAATTTAAATTATTTTTTGGAAAGGTAGTGATAAAATTACCAGGCTCTCATGAGAATTAGGGATAATTGGTACAAATTATTGCAGCAGTTTTTGCGAAGTTATCCCGTCTCTTTTTTATAAACCCGTGCTTTCACCAATCCTTTCATAAAGTATTTTTCATGAGTAAGCGCCACTTTAAGCTGTTTGAAGATGACATCATAATCAGGGAGCTTATTGGCTGAAATGCCGGTTGTGATTTTGAAGAAACGATACATGAGCCATATTAAACAGCGTTGAAAATAATTTTCTGTATAAAAGAAATCAGCAAAAAGCCATAACCCGTTTTCTTTTAATGAATCATTTATTTTTTTTGAAATTAAAAGCGCTTCATCTTGTTTAAAAATATCAAAAATAAAAAATGCCATTACCACATCATATTGTTTATGATGAGTAATAATGTTGTGATTATCATTAATAAAATTAACACGGTTTACAAATTCTGGCAACAAATTCTGTCTTGCATTTTTTATCATGCCTTGTGAGGGTTCAATAAAATCAACAACAGTGTTTTGAGTTGATGTAAGCAGCTTATTCAGGATATCACCTGTGCCGCCTCCAATGATTAAAATATTGCTTCCGTGTTTTATAACATTTAGGAAATGTATTTTGGCATTGTAGAGATTGCTGCCAAAAATTAATCTTGCAAGCATGTCATAAATTGATGCTATATGGTTAAAGTTACTCAAGTATTGTCATAAGAATTATAGAGTTAAAGAATCAGTTGGCAGTGATAGGGCAGGGGAGAGGTCTGCATTTAATTTTATATCCCAATAATAGAAATTGTGATCTTCATCTAAAATAAATTCCATAAGCGGGTACAGTTGATTACCAATGTCATTTGTTTTAGCAGTTTCAAGTGTTAGTCCGCATGCATTGGTTTCATAACATAAGTGTTTTGCTTTATTAATTAAAGCCACAGAAATTCTCAATCCCCGGTAATCGGCACGAACAAACAAATCGTTTAATAACCAGAGCCTTTTCATTCGTGTAGAAGAAAACAATGGATAAAGCTGCACAAAACCTGTCATGATATTTTGCTGATTAAAGGAAACAAATATTACCGATTCATTATTTGTAATTCTTTCTTTCAGAAATTGCTTTGCCTCTTCAATTGCAGATTCTTTTTTATAAAAATTTCTATAGCTGTCAAACAATTCAGCAAGAGAATTTAAATCATCAAGGGTTGCTCTTTTGATAATGTGTTCTGTTTTCATTTTTAAATACCGAGTGGCGGTTGACATAATTATTTTTTACGTGACATCGGGAACTCTTCTTTATGAAATTTCCCTTGCTGGTCGCCTTCAACACGGGCATAAAGTGAATCAGGATTCGGATTGCTGTAAATGATGCGTTGCGGAAAATCGTGTTCCTTGTTTTCGAAAACAAACTCCCCGTTTATATCTGAAACTAATTTGAATGAAACAGGTTCGCCATTGTTTTGATTTTTTACTGTTGGTATATAAAGAAGATCATTGCCCTTTAGCTGCAACGAAATTTTTTCTGAAAAAACAGTATCATTATTCAGCAACATAAAACCGTATCCCGAATAAAGAGAGTCGTTAGTCTTTGTCCATATTTCATAAAGCTCCCCGTCACTTGAAATATTCTGCCACGATCCTATAATCCATTTGAACTGATCTAATTTATTTTGCTGCGAGCTGTCGCTATCAGCAGTTTGATTATTGTTTTTAATGTTACAGGAACATAACATAATTAAAAGGCCGGCAATGATGAATTTATATTTCATTTTAATCAGGATTTGAGAAAGCAAGCTTTTAAAACCGAGCGCTAAAGAATAGCTTCAAAAGAATCAAATTTAAAGTTGTAAAGAAATATTTCATTTTATATTCAATCAAATTTTATGCAGCCGCAGGTATTTTAATAGTAACAATAACTTCTTTATCATTTTTATTTTTAATAGTAAAAGAGGAAGCATCACCATAAAGCATAGCAAGTCTTTTCTGTGAATTTTCTAAGCCAATGCCATTTTTCTTAAAGTGTATTTCCGATAGATTTTTCTTGAGTAATTGTCCAGAGTTAATAATGTTGATAATGAGATAATCTCCATCCATTAAACTTTCCACTCTAACATAGCCTCCGTCAGTGTTTTGCCTGATGCCATGCTTGATGGCATTTTCAACTAACGTTTGAATGATGATAGGTGGAATTTGTTTATCATGCGTTTCGGGTGCTGCATTCATTTCAAAACTTAATCTTTTATCGAAGCGGATTTTCTCAAGCTCCAGGTATTTTTTTTACCGTATCCATTTCTTCTCTTATTGTAACCAATTCTTTATGCTCATAGTTAAGTGTATTGCGCATGAGATCAGAAAGCAGCATCACAGCCTCTGATGATTTAGGCGGGTCAAACATTGTGAGCGAATGAATGCTGTTCAATGCATTAAAAAGGAAATGAGGATTCAATTGTGACCGCAAACGAGCAAGTTCGGCATCCTTGGCCTGGTTTTCAAAACGCAGTTTTTCAATCCTCGTATTTTGCAATGTGCTGTAATAGCTGAAAAATGTAAAAACAGACAACCACAATAAGTAAGCATAGAATTTAAACAGTTGTGCATTAATTATTACGGTATCATACACAATTTTGAAATTGGGATTAGTGTCGTTGATTTCTGTAAATTTCTTAATCGGATTGCTATAAGCAGAATCATGCCAGGGTACAATGGCAAAATTAAAAAGCCTGAAATTTAATTGTGTTCTTAAAAACAGATCAATGGTCCACATTATTACTGCACTGATAAAAACCTGTAGCAGGTTAAATTTTAAGGAGCGGTTTTTGAAATTAAACTTATAAAAGATAAAGCGATAAGTACCTGTAATCAGCATAATCCAAAAAATGAATGTAAAAATCACAGCGCAACGTTCGAGCGGAGGTAAAACAAGAAACAAAGGCGATGTGAGAGCTTGTATCACATAAAAAAATAACCATGCAACAACATTTATTATACAGAAAACGGAGTTGCTTTTTTTTGATTCCATATTGTATTTAATAACTATTTGACAAATGTAATGTTTAAATAAAATTGTGAAAGCAGCAATCTTATTGGCAATTTCGTTTAGTTAAGGAAAGATTCCTCACTACGTTCGGAATGACAGTGTTCATGTGCATATAAGAGGGAGAGCGGGCGAACGCGAAGCGCCCCCCGCTCTCCCTCCACAAAAATTAATGTTGTCATTCCGAGCGTAGCGAGAAATCTCATTATGCTTAAAACCCTGCAATTAGTTACAGACAAAGCTTAACTAAATGACATTGACCTTACAGGACTATGGCATTTTTGTAATACACGATAAATCTTTTACCTGTTTGAATAAAACAGCAGCCTTATATTGCATTTCTTTCCTTACACTTGTCAGCAAACTTTTATATTATGAACTCACCTTACGCAAAAATAAGAACATACCTTTGTTAAATGCGAATCACGAAAG
>JBDTRM010000018.1:0-1617 GCA_039931675.1 Bacteroidia bacterium
GCAAACATAACACATTTTGTGTTACGCAAAATGTGTTACGCAAAATGTGTTATGAAAAATGTCCTGCATTTTCTGAGTGATACTTTACTGTACCATAAGATTACAACCACGCAAATCACTGTCATCAAATCTTCCCAACACTTCAAAAGAATTATCATTATATTTTCTTCCTAAGTCCTGTGTGGCAATGAAAGCGCAGGAATACACATTTGCCAAATCAATTATATTAATCCCTCCCGTTTGATTATTTGCAATTATATTTTTCGAATCATTGATATCGCGAATTAAAATCTGCATCCAGGGTGGTGTTTGAAATATTCCATTTCCCTTTGAATAAGCTTGCGATAGCAACTCCGTCATTCCATATTCTGAATGAATTGTTTTTACATCAAAAGCATGGCATAAAATTTCATGCACCTCTTCACGAATCATTTCTTTGCGCTTGCCTTTCATGCCACCTGTTTCCATTATGATAAACTCCCAATTATTGTTGATGGAAGAAAAATTTATTTGTTCAGCTAAATCTAACAGTGCATAAGTAACTCCAAGCAAAATGGTTTTTTGTTTTTGTTCTTGAAGCGATTTTATTTTTTCAATCAATACATTCATCTCATTCAAATAAAATCCACTGTCAAGGTGATTTGATTTTCTAATCAGGTAATCAGTCATGTAAACTAATGATGACCCTGTACGTTCGAGATAAGAGGGGAGCAATGCTAAAATGCAATATTCATCAATGTTTCCGTAAAAGTGCTTGAAGCCCTTTGTGAAACTTTCCTCATACCATCTTATATCTGCAACATAATGTTTGCTTGTTGCTGAACCTGTTGTACCGCTACTCGTGAAGATTGTTTCAGGCTTCCCTGATTCCGTCATTGCGAGGAACGAAGCAATCTTTTCTTCAGTACCAATTCCAAAAAGTTGGTCGGAAATTATTTTATGCGTTTTGAAAAATGAGATTGGTAAAAAAGGAATTTCATTTATTGAATTTATTTTGAAAGGTTCAATTTTAAGCAATGAAATATATTGCTTGTAAATCTCCACATGCTCAGCCTGAAACCGAAATAATTTCAAAGCTGCTTCTTCAAAGTTTATTGAAGAAGAAAAAATTTTTGTTCTGAATTTTTCTGGATTGAACATTTTTACTTTGGGTGGTTGAGGTCAGACACCTTTTTGGGTGTCAGACCTCTGTATTCATTTAAAACAAAATTCAAGAATGTGCTGAAACAACGATGTGTCTGACACACACACAACTTCGTCAAATTGTCACCTCTTCTCTTTTTACATTATCCGAATTAAAATGCAATCCCACATTTTCTTTTCTTGCCATTGCAGATTTTACAATGAGGTAAGCAACGTTAATCAGGTTGCGCAATTCGCAAAGCTGTTTTGAAAGTATAGTGCGTTCATAAAGCGCTTCGGTTTCGCCATAGATGATGCGAAGCCTGTCCATCGCGCGTTTCAGACGTTGGTCGGTGCGAACAATGCCAACATAATTACTCATCACATTTTGCAGTTCGTTTAAATTTTCGGTAATCAAAATCATTTCATTCGGCTGTGTTGTTCCTTCTGCATTCCAGTCGGGAACATTTTTGTTGAATGAAATATTTTTAAAAT
>JBDTRM010000019.1:0-31140 GCA_039931675.1 Bacteroidia bacterium
CTAAAAAATTAGGATTAACAATTGCTACCCAAAACAATGTGGTTCATCAGTAACTCGTTTCAGAATATGAGTAGCCAAAAAGATTTAATGACAAAAAAAATAAATTATAAAGTTTCATGTTAATGTTAACCATTTAAAGATTGCTTCTCCCGATAGCTATCGGGAGAAGCAATGACGAGTTACCCAATTCCGAAATGATAACTATTTACTACAAGCCTAACTGTGCAACTTCAATTGAAGCGTATCGCTTATTGAAAAAAAACACGAAAGATAAAATAACAAAGATTGAATACCTTACCAATATACCCACTGCTGAAGAATTAAAAGAAGTTATAAAACTGCTGGGAATGACAGCACATGAATTTCTGCGCAAGAAAGAACCTCTCTACAAAGAAAAATATGAAGGCAAAAACCTTACAGAAGACCAGTGGATAAAAGTCATGATTGAAAATCCGATTTTAATTGAACGACCTGTTATCATTAAAGATGGCAAAGCGATTATCGGAAGACCGACTGAGCATGTGGTAGAGTTTGTGAAATCCTCCGAATGAGAACCACTAAATTACAGATTGAAAAATCTTAACTTTGTAAAAAATAATTGTCATGATAATAATTCCAAAATCAGAAGTAGCAGAGAAGGTTGCATTAGACATGCACAAGAAAATTCATTTTGCAAATTCAAAAATATCTTTTTTTGAAAAGAAATATAAATGCTCTTTCAAAGAGTTTGAACTGAAAATAAGAAAAAACAAAATTGAAAATTTTGAAATGGAAGAAGATAATCTTGCGTGGAAGGCATATTCTAAATCGCTTATTGACCTCAACCTGAAATTAAAAGAAATCAAAAGTGGAAATTTTAAAGTGGCTTGATGATACATCCATAGTCAAAGCGTGGTCATTCCTTGACAGTCCCGAATGGCCAACAGGTTATTATTACAAAATTAAAATCGAACTCATCAACTCCGATTTATTGTACGCAAGCGAATATTTTGATTGGGATGAAAATGTGAGAACTTATACACTTCACTGGCAGGATAAAAAGAATAACCTCATTACAAGATGGGATAATACAGCTCATCATCGCCACATAAAAACGTTTCCTTTTCACACACATCTACCCAACAAAATTATTGAAAGCGAAGAAATGACACTTGAAATGGTATTGGAAATAATTTCACAGCATATTGGTAATCAGCAAAATTATTGATAAAAAAAGCGATAGTAAAAACCAGAATAAGGAACATTGAATCATATAAAAGTAAAGATGGCACTTTAAAACCAATGAGCATAGATGAGTTCTATAGCAAAATTGAAAAATCAAGAAGCGACATTGATAACGGTAGGACGGTTCCACATTCAGAAGTAAAGAAAATTATAAAGACGTGGCGAAAGGAAAAGTAAAACAAGAATTAATTTAAAATTATTAAGTCATGAGAGTAATACCAAAAGCAGAGATAACTTCTTATCTCACACTTGATACGCTTGCAAAGCTTCAGAAGTATAAAAGAATACTCAAAGGTTATGAGGATAAGTACAAGTCCACATTCAAGCAGTTTGAAAAAGAGTAAAGTCAAGCAAAGAAGAAGTGTTTGAAGAATGGGATGACAATATAGAATGGCAAGCATTTTATCACTTTCGTGAATCGCTGAATGGAAAACTAAAAGACCTGAAGAATGGACATTTTAAAGTTGCCTGAATATTTTGATTTTATAAAATCCGTTGAAATTATTCACATGAACATAATTATTTTTCTTTACTGCAAAGGGAATAAGTTAATATACATCTCAACCTTAAATTTCAATTTAACCTTAGTAGAAAACCATAACGACAACCCCAAACCTTATTACCTTATTTCTCAGGAAAATAATGTAATAAGGTCATACTTGCGGGGTAAATTTTTTCTACTAAGGTTTTTCGTGCTAAAGAGAACTCTCTTTTTCATCGGATGAATCGTAATTAATTATAACCGTTTAAGATATACAAATAACAATATGAATTTCAGAACAGAAAAAGACACCATGGGACTTGTACAAGTTCCTGCTGATGTTTACTGGGGCGCACAAACACAGCGCTCTATCGAAAATTTTAAAATAGCCGAGGACATTAATAAAATGCCCCGCGAAATTATTCGCGCATTTGCGTACCTGAAAAAAGCTGCTGCACTTACAAATTTTGATGCAGGAGTTTTGCCCAAAGATAAATGTGATTTAATTTCAAAAGTGTGCGATGAAATTCTCGAAGGGAAATTAGATGATCAGTTTCCACTTGTGGTTTGGCAAACAGGTAGCGGCACACAATCAAATATGAATGTAAATGAAGTGGTTGCGTATCGCGCACATGTTATGCAAGGCGGAAGTTTAATGGATGAGAAAAAAGTTATTCATCCTAACGATGACGTAAATAAATCGCAATCATCAAATGATACTTTTCCAACTGCTATGCATATTGCTGCATATAAAATTCTGGTTGAGGTTACTATTCCGGGATTAAAAAAATTGCGCGATACACTTGCTGAAAAATCAAAAGCGTTTATGAATGTGGTTAAGATTGGTCGCACCCATTTGATGGATGCAACACCGCTTACTTTAGGACAGGAAATTTCAGGTTATGTTTCGCAACTCAGTCATGGAATAAAAGCAATTGAACATACGCTTCCGCATCTCGCTGAATTGGCGCTTGGCGGAACTGCAGTAGGTACAGGCATCAACACACCAAAAGGTTATGATGTAAATGTTGCAAAGCAAATTGCTAACCTTACCAATATTCCATTCGTGACTGCTGAAAATAAATTTGAAGCATTGGCAGCACATGATGCAATAGTTGAATCGCACGGTGCATTAAAAACGGTTGCCTGCAGCATGATGAAAATTGCAAATGATATTCGTTTGCTTGCAAGCGGTCCACGTTGTGGCATCGGTGAATTATTTATTCCTGATAATGAGCCCGGATCTTCCATTATGCCCGGCAAAGTAAATCCGACACAATGCGAAGCAATGACAATGGTAGCTGCACAAGTTCTCGGAAATGATGTGGCAATAAATATAGGCGGCTGCACAGGTCATTTTGAATTGAATGTTTTTAAACCCGTGATGATTTATAACTTCCTCCATTCCGCAAGATTGATTGGTGATGTATGTGTTTCATTTAATGATAAGTGCGCTGTTGGTATTGAACCGATTCATGAAAACATAAATAACAACTTACATAATTCGTTGATGTTGGTAACAGCACTCAACACAAAAATCGGTTATTACAAAGCAGCAGAAATAGCACAAACTGCACACAAGCAAGGCAAGACTTTAAAACAAACTGCAATTGATTTGGGATACGTAACTGCTGCGCAATTTGATGAATGGGTGAAGCCGGAGGAGATGGTGGGACTTTGAAGAAATAGCTTTTAGCTTTTAGCCGTTAGCTCTTGGCAAGGAAATAAAACCGTTATTAATTTTAGTGGCGGTTTTTTTTGTTTTAATTTGTTGTAAACTACAGAAAAATGAAAACCAAAATCCCACTTTTGATTCTAATCTCATTCAACATGATTATTGTTTACTGCGGAGCTCAAAATCCACTCGTAAAAATTTGGGATAAGAGATTTGGAGGAACCGACCAGGAAAGAATTGGGGCATTTCAGCAAACCTCTGATGGCGGTTATTTATTAGGTGGTGCATCACATTCACCTCTTAGCGGGGATCTATCTCAATCTAATTGGGATCCGGGAGGTTTTACGGATGACTTTTGGGTTGTAAAAATTGATTCTTTAGGGATTAAGCAGTGGGACAAACGGTTTGGCGGAACCGCAGATGATTACATGCATTCATTAAAACAAACTTCTGATGGAGGGTATCTATTTGGTGGCTACACGCTATCTGGAATTAGCGGGGATAAATCAGAACCTTCCTGGGGAGGTCATGACATTTGGATTGTAAAGATTGATTCTATAGGAAACAAACAATGGGATAAGCGATATGGCGGAACATCAAACGATGACCTGTATCAATTGATTTTAACCACTGATGGCGGATATCTTTTGGGTGGCTTCACAACTTCCGATAGTAGCGGTGATATGACTCAACACTCTTGGGGAGGGACAGATTATTGGATTGTTAAAATTGATTCGACAGGTAACAAGCAATGGGATAAAAGATTCGGTGGATCGGGTTCTGATTATTTGTTTTCAGTTATTCAAACGAATGATGGTGGATTTATGTTAGGAGGAGAATCAAACTCCGAAATAAGCGGTGATAAAACTGAAGCCAATTGGGATACAAGCGGCAGCACTGATGATTATTGGATTGTAAGAATTGATATGAATGGTAATAAACTTTGGGATAAAAGATATGGCGGAACAAAAGATGATTACTTCAGTTCTATTGAGCAAACTAATGATGGCGGTTACATTTTGGGCGGAATTTCAATTTCTGATATTGATGGCGATAAAACTCAACCCTCACTAGGACTTTTTGATTATTGGATTATAAAGGTTGATTCATCTGGCAATAAGCAATGGGACAAACGCTTTGGTGGAAATGATGAAGAAACACTAAGCAGTGTTTCACAAACAATTGATGGTGGTTATTTTCTTGCCGGCACATCCTATTCCAGTATAAGCGGAGACAAAACAGAAAATAATTTTTTAGGCCCCGTACAAACATGGATTTTAAAAACTGATGCCACCGGTTTAAAAGAGTGGGATAAAACAGTTTTCACTAATGGAACAGATTGGCAGGCCTTTGGTTTTGAAACACAACAAGGAAATTATGCAATTGCAAATTGTACTGATGGAGGTATTGCAGGTTACAAAACGCAGCCAAGCTGGGGCAGTAATGATTTTTGGATTATAACATTTGAAGATACAACAATATCAAATTGTTTCTCTCACTTTACAGCATTGTACGATAGTACATACAATGTATTTTCATTAACATTAGATTCAATTACCTCGCTTCAAGCCACCGGTTATTTTTGGAATTTTGGAGATTCGACAACTTCTAATCAACAATATCCAACACATATTTATGCAACAAATGCTTTATATAATGTATGCCTTACGATAACCAATTCAAGTGGTGATACCTGCAGTTATTGTCATATTATCGGGATTGATTCAAACGGTGGAATACATACCTTAATAAACAACGGCTTTACATTAAGCGTTGTAAACCCCGCCTTGGGAATTGCTGAAAATTCTTATCCTGATTTATATATCTGCCCGAATCCGGCACATCAACAATTCACATTAATATTAAACAACCACTATCAAAATGCTACTATTGAAATAACTAATTTACTTGGCAGATTTGTTTGCACAAAAAAGATAAATGAAGCAGATTTTGTGAAAATTAATCTTAATGAACCACCTGGATTTTATTTCGTTTCTGTAGTTTCTGATAAGCAAAAACATACGTACAAGTTGATATTGGAATAAACATTTTATACGGTAATATCATGCATTTTTGGTTAGCCGCAATCCAAATGGAGTAATTAAGGCAGGAACAAAAATTTTCATTTTGGGTTTACAAAACAAAGTGCTCGTTCAAAAAGACTTCTTGAAATTTATTTATTAGATCATGCAAATCAGCATCAATACTCCCGCGCTTCTCTTTCCCTGCATCTCATTGTTGCTGCTTGCTTACACCAATCGTTTTCTTGCCATTGCAAATCTGATACGCGGATTAAAAACCAAATATACTTCAGCACATGAACCGCAAGTATTGAAACAAATCAGCAACCTGCGCAGAAGACTTATTTTTATTCGCAATATGCAGGGATTTGCCGTTGCAAGTTTGTTTTGTTGCGTGATGTGCATGTTTCTTTTGTTTTGGGATGAAACTTTTGCCGCACAAATTGTTTTTGCAATCAGTTTAATATTGATGTTGCTTTCACTCGCTATTTCACTTTTAGAAATTTCAATTTCAGCGAATGCTTTAAAAATTGAGTTAACAGATTTGGAGGATGACTTGAAAAAAGAGGATAAATTTTTTCAATGAGTTATCGCAATATATCATTCACTGTTTCTCACTGTTCCTTCAATTCGTTTTTCTCCGTTTATTAAAAGCCTGATGTAATAAACTTCATCCTGGTAAACAGTAGAGTCAAATACAAAATGAAAATCTTTTTTGCCAACAGGTTCTTTATTGTTGCGGTACAACTCGCGTACCACGCGATTGCTTTTATCAAACATTGCAATTAATACTTCACTTTCTTGTCTAACCATATAGGTAAACGAACCTTCTAATGTATCAGTTATCACAGGCTGGCGATAATTATTTGCAGCAACATATTTTGGAATTGGTTGCCCTGTGGCTTTGCTTACTAATTGCTGCAAAGCGCGTACTTCTGTAGAATCAAATCCGTCAATATTTCCTATTGGTGATTTGTTAATAAGGCACCATATTGCCTGCTGTGCTGCTATGTCAAAATATTTTTGTTTGTCAATGAGTTTGGTAAGCTCCAATAAAAATCCATCAGACATTTTTCCCTGGGCATAAGCTACTTTACTTTGCGGCCCTCCATCGTGCATTTCAATACACATTGCCGAAAGCAAGCTTGTCTTTTTCTGATAAGGTGGTAACGTTATCACTTCGCGTTTTACGATGACTAAATTTTGTAATGATGAATCGCTGCTTATAAACTGCTGTCCGTTTTCAATTATTATAGTATGAAATTTATTCTCCTTGCTTTCTAACGAAACCATTAACGGGTTAAGGTAATGCGTGCTGTTGCTGTTACCTTCAAAACTGCATTTTAAAATATTGCTTTTAATTGCCTTGGATAATGATAATGTATCCGCTTTTGCGGATTGATAACAAAACAAGAAAGTTATAATGATTAGCTTTTGCATGGTGATGGGTTTTCATGCTAACGCAAAACCTATTTTGAAAAGTATTTAGTGCAGAAAAATTATATTTGATTTTTGAGGTACCGGTTAAACAATAAAAAAACCGGTTGCTGCATTGCTGCAACAGCCGGTTTTTTCATAGTTCATAGGCTTATCAGTTCAACGGTTCATAAGCTAAAAAGCCTTCAATTTTATAATTCAAACTCATGAACTTATAAACTTTCAAACTCACAAACTATTCTATCACAACCTTAACAGTTTTCTTATTATCGCCATCATCAACACTTAAAGAATAAATTCCTTTGGCAAGATTGCTGAAGTCGAGCGATAGTTGCGAGTTATTAGTTACGGGTTTGGGGTTTGTGTAAACTACATTTCCAGGCACATCATACATAGTGAGTTTATATATGCAGTTATTGCAATCAGGAATTTGCAAAGTAACCATTCCGGTTGTTGGATTTGGATAAACACTTACGCCTTTGCTTAATTCATCGCCACCCAAACGCACAGTTGGCAAACTGAAGGTTGACAATGCACTCCAGTTTGAAAAATCATAAGGAGCAACAGTTCCACAACGGCCGCGTATCTGCCATTCGTAATTACTTCCTGCAATTAGTGCTGTAATTTGTTTTAGAATTGCTGTTCCTGCCCCTGTTTTCTTAATCCATGTTGACGAACCAATTATATGATATCGTAACTGATAATTATCCGGCACAGGCGACATTAATGTCCAATGCAACTTTGCACTTGTTGTTGTTAAGTTAGTTGCTGATAAACCGGTTGGTTTATTGGTACAGATTGGCACTACGGTAGTAAACTGCTGCAATGGAGACCAATCGCTAAATTGTCCGGGAGCGCAAACAATTCTAACATGCCATTCGTATTGCGTACCGGTGTTCATGTTTTTCATTTGCCATGAATGTGATGTAGTAGTCCATCCTAAATCATAAGCAGTTGCACCAACAGGTCGTTTCTCTATGAAATAAGTTACGCCAACTCCTGCAGAAGCCCAATGTGCAACAGCAGATGTGCTTGCAATGTTATTTGTTGAAAGTCCTCCCGGTGCAGGTGTTATTGATGTTGATACAGAAGTTTGTCCAATGCATCCATTACCATCTGTTACGGTTACAGTAAAACTTCCATAAGAATTTACGTTAATTGAAGATGTGGTTTCACTTGTTGACCATAAGTAACTGCTGTAGGAACCTGCATCCAATGTTGTTGAACTTGCAGAACAGAAATTTAATGCTCCGCTGATTGAAGGAGTTGGCAAAGGATTTACTGTTCCGTTTGCAACTGCATTTTGAATATTAGCTCCTGATGATGAACATGCAAAACTACCTGATGGATTACCTGTTGCCGAAGCTGCAAGCCGTGCATAAACTGTTGTTGCATTTACAACACCATCAACTTGTGTTAATGAAACTGAATTACCAAATCCATTTGATGTAGTTAACGAAACTTCAAATCCTGTTGGAGCATTAACAACGATGTTGCTATTCAGATTTGCTCCGGCAACGGTAAATGTTTGTTCTGCTGATTCAATTCCTGCGCAGGTTGTAAATGCAGTTAAAGTTCCTGTTGTTGTTATTGAAGGGCAAGGTTTTGGAGTTGTGATAACAAGCGAAAATCTTCTTAATGATCCAACATCACCTGGTCCAACATCAGTTACATTCAAAGTCCAGGTGCCGTTTGGATTTTCTCCATCAAATGCAGATAAAGGTTCATTAGGAGAAAAATTACCTGTAACGGGTTGGCCTGCAAAATCCTGAATAGAAGAATATCCACCCTCATCATCCAATGTAACGTTGCAGAAATTATAACCTGTTGAAGCAATATTTGAAAGTAAAGTTACCCTGGTTCCTGATGGTGATATCAGTGTAAAAACCAAATCCCCAACATAGGTGTGATCCATTGATGCATTTGTGTTTCCGGATGTTGCATCGCATGTGCCTGTTGGCGCTGCATCTAAACGAAAATTCAAATCGGTTAAATTACCACTCAGCCCACTAACTGTTAAAGGAATATTCATGCCTGCTGCAGGGGCGTCAGGAATAGCTACAGGTGGACCCGTATAGCTTACAGTTGAAACAGTTGTTTGATTTGCATTAATAATAATTGGGTTGCCACTATAATCTATAAAACAGGCAGAATCGGTGCCTTGAATTCTGGCGCAGATTCTATAAACACCCGGAACAAGTCCGCTGTATGTATTTGAAGTTTGCCATGCTCCTGCATTAAGGCTGTATTCAATCACTCCGCTTCCTGTTGCATTTACAGCAATGGTTCCGGTTTGTGCTGCAGGGCAAGCTGTTGGCTGCGTTACAGTTGGAGCAGTTACAGTTGGAAGGCTGCAACCAACAGGGAAAATTTTTGCTGTCCAAATTCCGCGTCCATGCGTTGCTGCGGCAATGGTTCGATCATTAGGTCTGTATTTTATCATCCATGTTGAAACATTTGGAAAGGTTGGATTAGCCACCCAAACTGTATTTGCTCCGTCAATTAAATCTGTTTCCCACACACCGGTTTCCGTAGCAATATATGCTCTTGTATTATCTCCCGGATAAAACATGCACCAATGCACGGGCATATCAGGTAAGTTTCCATCAATTGCAGTCCAACTGCCTCCTCCATTTGTTGATACCCAAATGTTATTGATTCCATAGTTAATATAGCAAGCCATCAGGTTTTGATCATCGGTGCCAGCCGCAATACATCCAACCGTTACATTTCCTGTTGGCATTCCTGCCTGCGAAATGGTTGTTCCCACAGGTGTTCCCGTATTTGCCCCATCCACTTTTACAATTGTTCCTCCGGCAACACCACTGATTAAGCCCGTTCCCAAATAAACCCTGCTAACTGTGTTAGGTGATGCTGTAACAGCAGTAACATATTGGCTATTAAGTGCAGGCAGAGAAAAACCATTGCCTGAACTTCCGGTTTGGGGATCGTTCCATCTAAAAAATTGACCGGCTGAATAAGCTGCATATAATTTATTATCAGAACTATTATAATCAAAGGGATTGATAAACCGTGTGCTATTGCTATTGATACCACTTAAAGCAACCTGGTTAAATGAAACTCCTCCGTCAGTACTTCTAAAAAGTGCGAATCCAGTGCTTGCCACAGGAGTACCAAGAAACCAATATTGCGGCTCATCCTGGTCTATGGCATCTATAGCACCATCGCCACCAAATACATGTACTGCGTTAGTTAATCCCGATTGTGTAAACCGATAAGTGCCATTATCCTGAGTTCCACCAAAGAAAACATTTTTGTTGGTAGGATGCATTGCAACTGAATAAAATTGCTTCACTCTTAATCCGATATTTCTGTCCTGAAACGTAGCACCGCCATCAGATGAATAATAAATGCCACCATCGCATGCAACAATTAATTTAGTACCACCATCATACCATGCAATGCCTTGCTGATCGGAATGAACGGCAGAACCAATAACACTCCAACTTGCACCACCATTGCTTGTTTTTCTCAGGCTTTGCTGCCCTGTGATACATTGGTTGGCATCAGCAGGATTAATTGCAACAATTAAATCATACCAACCCTGACCACTTCCCGTAGATGGCTGTGCTGCAGTTGCAGCCCAATTAACACCACCATCCGTTGATTTATACATAGTAAAGGCGGTATTGGAGTTGTCGCAAGGTGTTGCATATAAAACGTTACCACTAACTGCAATCTCAGCTCTGCGATCATAAGAAGGGAATGGTGTTGCCGGTGCATTCCAACCTGCGGCAGATGTAACTGTTGAAGGAACATCGGTATAACGATAAACCTGTGTAGTACCAATACCTGTTACTATATGTAAACGCGCAGGTGCACCGGTAGAACTAATTTCCAAATCGCAAATGTCCTGGTTAGGTGCTGTAGCAGGAGTAATATTTGTCCACGTATTTCCACCATCGTTCGAACGAGCTAAACCTGTGCCTTTTGTAGCGAGATAAATATTTCCCTGGTAATCACATAAAATCCTTGTGCAATAAACATAAGAACTTGTATTGGGAAGAAGATTCCATGTAACTCCATGATCGGTGCTTTTGAAAACGCCAACACCTCCGATCCGCTCATAATTAAAATTACCACCGGCATTGATGTATGCCTCTCCTGTGCAAAAATACATGGTGTTGTAATTTGTAGGATCCTGGCAAATTGCGCTTACTGCAAGGTTAGGCAAAAAATCATTTACCAATATCCAGTTAGCAGGCGAAGTGGTAATGTCAGTGGTTTTCCATAAGCCGCCATCAACACCACCAACCCAAACTGTTTTATGAGTTACATCGGATGAATCAACCATTATCGCTCTTATTCTTCCTGCACCTAAAGCATCACCATTAGGGCCGCGTTCTTCCCATGATAATGGAAGCAATGAATTTGTAAACAAACCGGGGTTGCCTTTTTTCAATTGAACATTCTGTTTTGATTGCATGGTTTGGTTATAAGCGTTAATCAAACGTTCAGTAGGCACTGTTCCTGTTGCAGGATCCATCATCTGATTGAATTCAAATTGTGCGGCTGCATTCGGATTATCATGCTCTTCCTCTTCTCTGTCTTTTTCTTTAAGAGCTTTCTTTAAAGCTTTTGCAGATTTTACCTTCTGATGTTTTGAAGGAATGCTTTGTTGTGCGATTGCATTATTAAATACTAATGAAATAACTATTACTAACAGAGACGCTCCTTTTAATAGTTTATTACCAAATAATGTTTCAATTAAAATTATTAGCGATGCGAATGATTTGCCAACTTTAAACATTGATTTTTTTTTGTTTTTGAACAAGTTTTTTTTCATAATGACTGTTTGATTTTTGATTTGACTATTTTTAAAGTAAAGATGCTGGTAATGGAATTGACTTAGGTAATTAAATGTTGCGTAAACGTTGATAAAAGATTAATAAATATTAAGGAAAGAAAGGTAAAGCATAATAGAGAAAAATAATATCCTCAAATATAATTATTGATTTTAATATCTGAAATGAAATTCAATGGAGTTGATCTTTTAATTAATTGATCAGAAACAGTTTGCTTTTAAGGTTTACAAAACGTGTTCATCATAAAATAAAAAACCGGCTAATGCATTTATTGCATCACCAATTTACATTTATTAGTAAGCCCGTTATATAAAGCTTCAACCTGGTATATGCCTTTAGCAAGATTTGATAAATCAATTGTTTTTGAATTTCCTTCAGCCTTGCTTTTTTCTGTAAACACTGCATATTTTATTAGACGCTTTCCGAAAAATCAAAAAAGTGTAGTTTTGTCAAACCAATAAACATAAACTTTCAACATATTTATGCGATAAATAAAAAAAATGAAAAAGCTTTTACTCGTGGTAATTACCATTGCAATACATACCTGTTTGCAAGGTCAGGATATAAAAACATACAGCAATTATGATTTTGTGCCGGGCGAAAATATTTTGTTTGAAGATAACTTTCTGAGCGACCAGGATGGTGAGTTTGCCTCACACTGGAATTTAAAAAGTGGTCAGGCAGTGGTCAATAAAGTAGCCGATAAAACTGCTTTCGTTCTTATTGCAGGCAATTATGCCCGTGTAAGTCCGCTCATAAAAGTGCCGAATTATCTTACTGATTCTTTTACCGTGGAATTTGATTTTTATGTAACAAGTTATGCGCCTGTACTTTTTTTAAAGGCAAAAGATAAAGATAACCGCGCTGTTAATTTCGGCTATCGTGTAAATACGAGTTACTTCCCAAACGAATTATCAGAAAACTTTCCCGAAGGAACTGATGCCTCATTCAAAAAGAAATGGCATCATGCAGCATTGGCTTACAGAAGTGGTCAAATGAAATGTTATGTTGATCAATATCGTGTGCTGGTTATTCCACAATGTGGCTTTGTGCCGCAGGAAATTGGTTTAGGTGGTATTGCATCAAAAGATAACCCGGTTGTTTTTACAAATGTACGCATCGCTTCAGGCGGCAATATGAATATGCTCGGCAAAATTCTTACTGATGGAAAATTTATTACCCATGCAATAACCTTTGATGTAAACAAAGCGGATATTAAACCCGAGAGCATGGGCTTTCTTAATTCGCTTGTCAAATTTCTGAAAGAGAACAGCAATGTGAAATTAGAAATTGACGGACATACCGACAGCGATGGCGATGAGGCCTCCAATATGAAACTATCTCAGCAACGCGCTGATGCCGTAAAAGCCCAACTTGTTTTAATGGGTATTGACGCTTCACGTTTATCTTCAAAAGGTTTTGGTGAAAGTAAACCAATAGGAGATAACACAACTCCCGAAGCAAAAGCCAACAACCGCAGAGTGGAATTTGTGAAACAATAATTTCATACTATCAACAGGTGCTGCATATTTAATGCATCCCTACTGTGGCGAACCGCCTGCGATTGCCTGCTCTTGTTGAGCAATTAGCACCCGATGCATTTTGCTAAACCATAAATCCATTTCTTCGGGTGGCTATGCTTTATACGGTTATGGTGTGAGTTAGCCAGCGAATAATTGATTAAATAATTTTATCATTATCCCGATAGCTATCGGGACGGAAATTAATAACTGCCCATATCAGAAAAGAAAAATGAACAAGTACAAAAGTTACGTTTCCATCTCATCTCAGCAATGCTTGCCCCGTAAAACGGGGGACGCGCACCAAGCCGGAGAATTAAATGCTGCTGTTGAATATGCAAAACTGAATGATGATTTGTTTGCATTGATGCTGAATGAAAAAAGCAACCTGATGTTGCTGCAATTTTTATTGGATGAATATTTTCCTGGAACAAAAAGTATCTATAAACAAACTCCATATAAGCAGGCGGATTTATTTGATGATTTGGAAGACAAAATATTAAACGAAGATGCTGCCACTTACCGTGCAGAAATAAAAGAATTGTTAGCGCAAAACAACGAGGAAGAAATTTTTCTGCGTGGCAGTGTGTTCAAAAGAGAAATACCAAAAATTTACAACAACACCTGTTGCATATCGGGAATGAAAATAGATGCAACAATTAATGTATCTATGATTGATGCCTGCCATATTATTCCTTTCAGTGAAAGCTACAACGATACGGTTACAAATGGAATTGCTTTATGCCCCAATTTGCACAGGGCATTTGACAGGGGATTGATTGCGATTGATAACAATTACAAAGTAATTGTTTCAAAAACTTTCAGAGAAGGTGAAAGCAATTATAGTATTCATAGATTTGATGGCAAAGAAATTCTATTGCCGAGGATGAAATAATATTTCCCCATAACTATAAAAGTCACTGTTCCTAAATAATCTAATTTCTCCCTCAAATTGCTTATGTTTTAGTTTAAGTTTGCAACCGAAAAATGAATAGACCAGATTATTTTAATGTCATTGAAGAACGGTTAAACCTACTTGCACTTCGGATAGTTTCCAGGGGCAGGTTGAATATTTTGGACTTTCATGGATTTGCTGAAAATTTCTATCAATACTTTTTGAATGAGGTTTACGGTTGGGTAGTTGCAAACGAAAACGACAACAAACAAAATGTTGAGGCAATTGATTTGATCGACAAGACAAACAAGTTTGTAATTCAAGTATCATCCACAACCAGCAAACAAAAAATTGAATCTTCTCTTTCCAAGGATTCAATCAAAAACTATTCTGGTTATACTTTCAAGTTTATTTCCATCGCAAGAGATGCTGATGATTTAAGAAAGGACACTTTTAAAAATCCTCACGGAATCAGTTTCACTCCTTCCACTGACATCATTGATAAGAACTCAATCCTTTCAAAAATAAGAGGGCTGCATATTGACGACCAAAAAAGGATTTACGAGTTTTTGAAAAAGGAATTGGTTAGTGAAATAGACCCAATGAAATTAGAAACCAACTTGGCAACTGTAATAAATATTCTCTCCAAAGAAGATTGGGACAAGTCGCAACCAGTTACTGAAATAAGCAGTTTTGAAATTGACAGAAAAATTTCTCACAATAATTTGAACTCTGCAAAAGTAGTCATTAACGACTATACCGTTCATTATGGCAGAGTAGATAAAATCTATACAGAGTTTGATTCACAAGGCAGCAATAAAAGCAGTTCGGTTCTTTCAACAATTAGACAGGAATACGCAAGGGCAAAAAGCACATTGACAGATGACCAACTTTTCTTTGAGGTTATTTCTAAAGTAGAAGAAAAGATATTGAACAGTTCCAACTATACTTCAATTCCATTTGATGAACTTGAACTTTGCGTTAACATTCTTGTCGTGGATGCGTTTATAAGGTGTAAAATTTTTGAAAACCCAGACAATTACAATTATGCTACTACCTGATAACATTCATCCTGATAATAGCATCTACTACAATGGTGCATTTGTAATTGAATCTCTGCAAAGAGAGACAAAGTATAAAATGCTTGACTTGTATCAGCAAGTGAGAACAAAAAAGGAAATGTCATTTTCTGTATTCATACTTTGTTTAGATTGGCTGTATTTATTGGAGGTTGCAAAAATTAATTCAAATGGCGAAATAGAATTATGTTCATAAAGTCATTAACTATAACAAGCGGTGCTAAAGTCATTCGTGAAATTGAATTTCACAAAGGGCTTAACTTGATTGTTGACGAAAGTGAGCATCAAATCACAGGCAACAGTGTTGGAAAAACAACCGTTTTGAAATTGATTGATTTCTGCCTTGGAGCCGACAAAAAGAATATTTATGTTGACCCAGAAACCAAGCGTAATGAGTATAAACTTGTTAAAGATTTTTTAATTGAAAATAAAGTTTTAATAACCCTTACTCTAACATCTGACATAGACAATGACGAGGCAGGTGAAATTGTTATAGAAAGAAATTTTTTATCGTCTTTAAAAGAAGGAATAAGAAGGATTAATGGGCAACAGATACTTGATGAAAATTTTGAAATGGAACTTTGTAAAACTCTTTTCCCTGACCATCATGAAGATAAACCCACCTTCCGACAAATTATTTCGCACAATATCCGCTACAAAGACGAAAACATAAATAACACTCTCAAAACACTAAATAAATATACTTCTGATGCAGAATACGAGACGCTTTACCTTTTTCTTTTCGGTTGTGAATTCACAAAAGGAAATAGCAAACAGGAAATTTTAACCAAGCTAAAACAGGAGGATACTTACAAGAACCGACTTGAAAAGAATCAAACTAAGACGGCTTATGAAACTGCTTTAAATCTCATCAACAACGACATTGATGTACTCAACAAAAAGAAAAGTAGTTTCAATCTAAATGAAAACTTTGAGAAGGACTTAGACAAACTGAACCAAATAAAATACGAAGTCAATAAATTAAGTTCAAGTATTGGCAAACTGAATATTCGTAAAGACCTGATAAGGGAAACAGAAGCAGAACTCAAATCCAGTAAGTCAAATATTGACTTGCGACAGTTGGAAATTATTTACGAGCAAGCAACAAACAAGGTAGCAACAATTCAAAAATCATTTACCGACCTTGTTGCTTTTCACAATACAATGATTGAGGAGAAAGCCAAGTTTATCACCAAAGAGTTACCTGCACTTGATAAATCTCTTTCAGAAAAAAATGATTCACTGAAACGATTGCTTGCAGAAGAAAAGAAGTTGGCAACTGCTATTGCAAAAAGTGATTCATTTGAAGAACTTGAAAAAGTGATTGGTGAGCTGACTGAAAAGCATAGAAAGAAAGGTGAGTATGAAAATATAATTCAACAGTTGACAGAAGTTGAGAACAACATAAAAGATTTTAATAAACAACTAGGTGAAATTGATAATGAACTTTTCAGCGACAGTTTTGAGCAAATCGTAAAATCACAACTTAATAAGTTCAATAAATTTTTTGCTTCTATTTCAAATGAATTGTATGGCGAACAATATGCCATTAAACCTGACATTGTTACAAATAAAAAAGGACAGAGATTATACAAGTTCAGTTCATTCAACGCAAACATGAGTTCAGGAAAAAAGCAAGGTGAAATTTCTTGCTTTGATATTGCTTACACCCTTTTCGCAGACGAAGAAAATATTCCTTGTTTACATTTTCTTCTGAATGACAAAAAGGAATTGATGCACGATAATCAGTTGGTAAAAATTGCGGACTTTGTAAATAGAAATAATATTCAATTTGTTGCTTCAATTCTTAAAGACAAACTTCCAGCAGAAATTAATAGGGAAGAATATTTTGTAGTCAAGTTATCGCAAACAGACAAGCTATTCAGAATTGAAAAATCTTCCCCGTTGTAGTAACATTTTCGTTGCCCCTGCTGTAACAATGTGCCTTGCACCGCTGTGGTAAGGCGTCCCTTACCAAGCCTTGTTGAGCAATTAGTACGAGGTATTTTGTTAAACCAGAAATTCTTTTCTTTGTGTATCACACCATCACAACATTAAATGAAAAAGATAATGCTCTAATGATATCAGCTAAGATAGCACATCAGTCAAGCGAAGCGGGAAGAGTTTTATTGAACAACAATTTTTTTCTCAAAGTTTTCCGTTCTCGTACTAAACTTTAAAAGGTAAATTCCTTTTGCAAAATCTGAAAGATCACTTTCAATAGTATTTATTCCTTCTTGTAAAGTGACTTGTTCGTGCATCAATTCCTTACCTGTAGCATCAATTATAATTAAGTCGCAATTTTGATTTTCTGGTGAAGTAAATTTAATTGTAACTATTCCATCTGTTGGATTGGGAAATACTTCCATTTTTGTTTCTTCATTGTCCTTCTCGCTTAACCGGCAATTTATAGTTATAACCGTTCCTGATGAAACTTTGGAACAACCATTTGCTTTGGTTACAATTACTTTATAAGTGCCTGCTATTGATGCGGTATAGTTTTGCAAAATAGCACCACCGATATTGTTGAAGCCTTTTTTCCATTGATATGTTAATCCTGTTCCACCGTTTGCATGAAGCACTACGCTGCCTCCTGTGCAGAAGGTCGTTGAGCCCTGCGGAGTTATAATTGCATTTGGTAGTGGATTTACAGTTACTGCTATGCCAGTCGAAGTTTTGCTGCACCCGGCTGAATTAGTTACTACTACTTTGTAAGAATTATTTGATGCAGTAGGAATATAAGATTGCCCAGTTGCTCCGGCTATGATACTGTTACCTTTTTTCCATTGATAACTGTATCCTATACCTGGGTTTGCCGTAAGTGTTAAGGAATTTGCTCCGGTACAAAATGTTGTTAGGCCACTAGTTGTAATTGCCGCAGTTGGGTTATTGATACCAATTGTAAGGGTGCGAGGCAAACTACTTCCGCAACCATTTACCTTTACTACACTCAGCGTTCCATTTGCAACAAACCCGCTATCATAGGTAACATTTATAATGTTAGTTCCCAGCATATTAGTAATGCGGGCTCCTGTAGGAACAATCCATTTATAAGTCCCTCCTGTTGTTAAAGGTGTTGTGTATGTTCTGCTTTCACCTGGGCAAACATTTGTGCTTCCTCCTGAAACAGTAATCACACCGGGTTTTGCAGGCACATTCGCACTAACTTTTATATATTGAGGAATTTTTAAAGTATCCATTTTGCTTGAATAGGTAGCAATTAATGTTACACTAAAATTTCCGGTACTGTTGTATGTAATGATTGGATTAACTAAAGTTGATGTTGAAGGATTTCCACCCGGAAATTGCCATTCATAAGAAACAGGATCTCCGGAAGAGTAATTGGTAAAAGAAACTGAATTACCTGTTCCACATAAACTTGTGTTATCTGCCATAAAACCAGCATGAAGAAAATCATCCCCATTAATGACCTTAACAAGAACAGAATCATGTTTACCCAAATACGATATTGTTAAGTTAGCTTCTCCGGTTGCTTTGCCTGCAACTTCATTCAGGTAAGTATGGACCGCAATATTTGTATCGTTAACACTATATTGAATTGCAGATATGCCCGATAAATTTCTTACAACTCCATTACTATAATAACCTGAAACTTCAAATGTTGTTTTCTGATATTGGGGCACTGTTATTTGAGAAGGATAAACTCCGATGCTTGTCAACGTATCTGTTGTGTTTACATAGACTCTTAATGTGTCAAAGGTATAATGATCTAATGAATCATAACCAAACACAATCATTCTTAACTCTCCTAAAGCATCATTTGGAATTTGATAATTGTAGGTAATCACGTTTCCAACTGTATCGAAAGTTAGAGGATGGGAAATTTCATTGCCCACGACAAGTGACATTCTATTTATTTCTGATGAACCAGTTGCCGAAATATTTATTGTTGCCCCTGAATTAAATGAAGTACCGTAAATTGGTGCGTTGAAATTAACTGTCCCTAAACTCAATGCTATATTGCTTCCATTACTCGGAGGAGGGATATAAGTTAAATCGGGAGGGTTATATCCATTAATATCAAAGAAAGCACTTGTTGGCGGTAAGTTAAGTCTTCTAATTGTTGTATCAAGTTCGCCTTGATTTTCTCTCGCATCCATGTGACAAATATCCAATAATGCAGGTACGAATGGGAAAATATTGCCTTGTTGAGAATTAATTTCAACTACTCCATCATTTAAGTGATTATTAAAGACGCTTGAATTATTATCCGCCACTAACTTGGAAGCCCAGCACTGTGGATCAGTGCTAGCTAAATAAGTATCATAAGAAGATGTAATAGCAAAAGTAGGAACAGAGGCATTATTAACACTACTATATCCATTTAATACATTATCAATGGCTGCGCTATTTACTGACAAATCATTTATTGCGGGAACATCATCATCAACATCGGTAGTGCCTTCAATAATCCAATTTAATTGAACCAATACCCAACGTCCAAGAGTTGAAGTTGCCCAATCACCAAATTGCGAGCCTGAGTGCGGGGTGTTCAAAGTAATTAATTTATGAACATCGTTTCTGAATGGAACACTTCCATAAGGGTTCTGAATATATAATCTTGATACAATACCACCCATGCTATGCGCCACTATATCAACCTTTCCGGCTGAATAATTATTATTAACTACCTCATCAAGCAATTGATCTATTGCGAACATTACTACAGATTTATTTGATTCAAAACTTGCTGCATTTGGATACCCCATTCGATAAATTAACGGGCTTGTTCCAATACCCGGAAATAGCGAATTGTCAATTAGTTTTTTTTCAAGAGTTTTAAAAGCGTCTCTGTTGCCCCAAAGGCCATGCACACAAAGTAAGGGCGCCCGATAAATCCTGATTGGATAATTGTATAAAATATTTCCATTGCTTACATTATAAACCTGCACGGTTTCTTGCCGGTAAACTGCCCCCGAATCCATATAGATAGGATGATTATAAAACACTTTTCTTATTTGAGGACTTGTGCTTTCATTAACAGGCATATCAAACGAACCATATTTAGCTGTGTTTGTTGACAACGGGTCCTCTAATATTCTAAATGAAATATCATTTTGCTGAACATTGATATTGGAATTATAATATTCAATGTAGGTTGACTTACTACCATCAGCACAGATTTTGACAGGATTTGGGTTCGGGTCAGTTATCAAAGCTGATCCCAAGGGTTTTGAAATCCATGGTGTTTGAGGAAGCTGATTATTGAAATATAGTTTTGATGCAGGCGTTAATGTAAGTGCAACAGTAAATAGTGAATTTGATGTTTGATTGGAGTTCTCCTGTAGCTTAATGTAGTACCAGCCTGGGTCAATAGGCGTCTGTAGCGCAAAACTTTTAACGCAAACTGTGCAAGTTGAGGTAGGGTTTTTTTTAACAATTGTAATCCCATCATCCTTGTAAATTGCTGCGTTTATATAAAAGTAGGTTACGTTGGGAATGTTGCTGACATTCAATGTAAACGTTCCCGGTTGACTTATATAAACTTTATAATATTCCAAATCAACGTTGCCTGGAGTAGTATAATTTCTTCCATAAATTTTTGCTGTAAAAGATGTGTTGATGGGAACGATGCATGCATCTGCAAAGGTATTGTTTATTTCGCATTCGTCACTTGTATCTAATGCAAGGGCAACACTAAAAGGAGACGAGGATGTTTGACCTGAATTTTCCTGCATTTTAATATAGTACCAACCTGGAGAAACTAATGTTTGCAATGAAAAACTGTTAGGACAAGCGGTACAGGATGAAGTTCCATTGCTATTAACAATGGTGACTTTGTCATCCTTATAAATTGTCGTGTTGAGGTAAAAGTAACTGACATTAGGAATATTGGTTACGTTCATTGTTAGCACTCCTGACTGATTTACATAAACTTTATAATATTCCAAATCAACATTGTCAGGAGTTGTATAATTTCTTCCGTAAATTTTTGCAGTAAAAGATGAGTTGATGGGAACAGTGCATGCATCTGCAAACGTATTATTTAATTCGCATTGGTCACTTGTGTCTAAAGCAAGAGCAACTGTAAATAGAGAGGAAGACGTTTGACCCGAGTTTTCCTGCATTTTAATATAGTACCACCCCGGAGAAACCAATGTTTGCAGCGAAAAACTGTTAGGACAAGCGGTACAGGATGAAGTTCCATTGCTGTTAACAATAGTGGCTTGGTCATCCTTGTAGATTGTTGTGTTGAGGTAAAAGTAACTGACATTAGGAATATTGGTTACGTTCATTGTAAGTACTCCCGGGCGATCTACATAAACTTTGTAATATTCTAAATCAACGATATCGGGAATAGTATAATTTCTTCCATAAATTTTTGCGGTAAAAGATGTATTGATTGGTACGGTACATGCTTTAGCAAACGTATTGTTTATTTCACATTGGTCACTTGTATCTAAAGCAAGCGTAACGGTAAACGGTGTAGCGGATGTTTGATTGGAATTTTCCTGCATCTTAATATAATACCAACCGGGCGAGACCAGTGTTTGCAATGAAAAACTGCCGACACAAGCAGTACATGATGATGTAGCATTTTGGTTCACAAGAGTAGCCAAGCCATTTTTATAAATTGTTGTATTTATGTAGAAGTAATTAACATTGGGAATGTTGCTCACGTTCATTGTGAGTACCCCTGATTGTTTAATATGAACCTTGTAATATTCAAGATCTACAGTATCGGCAAGGGTATAATTGCTTCCATAAATGCTTGCTGTAAAAGATGAGTTTATAGGGACAGTGACGGCACTGGCAAACGTGTTGTTTATTTCGTGTTGATCAGTATTATCAAAACTTAGTGAAACAGTAAATGGAAGAAGAGATGAATCATTCGAGTTTTCACTCATTGAAATATAATACAAGCCAGGAGAGACCAGTGTTTGCAGTGAAAAACTACTTTCACAAACGGTGCATGATGATGTAGCATTTCTGTTTATAACAGTAACTCCGTCATCCTGATAAATTATTGTGTTTATATAAAAGTAATTTATATTAGGAATGTTGCTTACGTTTAAAACGAGCACGCCATCCTCCAGAACAAGAACTCTGATTATGTCAATATCATTGCTTTTTGATAAATGATAGTTTGCACTTCCGGGTAAGTTCCAGTAATCAGCACCTAGAAAAGTGTTATTATCTGGTTCATTTTCTGTTTGTGCCTTTACTAACAAAACACTTATAAGCAATATGGCTGTCAATATTTTTTTTTCATAATTGCAGGTTTTAAGAAGTTTAAACAATTAATTATTAAAAGGTGCTACTTTAAAAACCAAACATAAGAAAAAAATGAGATAAAGTCAGAGCGCAGATTGGTTTAACAAAAATTATTTTAAATCAAAAACAGCATAACTACTGTAGTTAGACATGTCCTTGCAGTGCAATTAGTACCCAATGCATTTCCCTAAACCATAAATCCCTTCAATTTACTCCATCACCAATTTGCAATTATTAGCAATCCCGTTATACAAAACCTGAACCTGGTAAATGCCTTTAGCAAGATGAGATAAATCAATTGTTTTCGAATTGCCATCGGCCTTGCTTTTATCTGTAAACACTGCATGTCCTAACACATCATAAACGTTTATTTCATAAGCGCAGTTTTCACATTCGGCAAGTTGAATAGTAACACTGCCTGCTGAAGGGTTTGGAAATAAATTCAAATTATCGTTTGTGGTCAACTCACCTTCGCGCAAAGCTAAAGTGGTAAAGTTTACAGGAGTAGTGTAACCGGATAATGCACCATTAGAAAACTTCGCTTTTACTTTCCAGTTATAAGCAGTTGAGGGGTCTAATCCTGATAATGCTTTTGAATTGAAGTTCGTATTAATTTGAACTGTTGTCCAGGAAGTAACCGAAGACTTTTTATACTGTAAGGTGTAACCGCTTGCGCAGCCAATGACATCCCAATTGGTAATTGCGCCTGTAGGAGTGATGTTGGTAGTAACAGGATTAACCGGTTTTGGGTTTACGGTAATCTTTACATTTTTAGAAGCCGTGCATCCTGCAGCACTATAACCCGTTACTATATAGGTTGTTGTTACAGATGGATTTGCTGTGACCGATGAGCCTGTTGTTTGATTCAAACTTGCACCCGGACTCCATGTAAAAGAGGCGGCTGTGCCTCCTGCTGTAAGCACCACATTGGTTGATGGTGTACATACTGTTGCAGAAGTCGGAGTAACCGTCACAGTAGGACTTGTGTTTTTTGTAACAATTGCCGATGCTGTTCCTGTGCATCCGCTTGCATTAGTAACTGTAACTGTATAGGTTGCAGAAGTGCTCACTGTAATTGCAGATGTTGTTACACCATTTGACCATAAGTAATTAGAATAACCTACTGGCGAAGTTGATGGAATCTGCCATGTAGGTATGTTTATTAGTGTGCCGGTATTGGCATTGGCAGTAGCATCTTTTGTTGTTGCACCAGCGTTATCATCAAACTTATAATAGGCTTTTAAACCCGTGCTGTTTGCCGGAACATTCACATTCATGTTTGCCTGTATTTGTGCCAGGGTTCTTGTAACGCTCCATAAACGAAGTTCATCAATGCTTCCGTCAAGAATATTACAACTGCAAACTCCGGGTTGCTGCCTTCCGATATTCATAGGTCCATTATCGCCAAGTGCGGGAGCTATGGACGTAAAGGTGCCTTTCAAAACTCCGTTCTGATAAAACTTTACGGTTTGGTTATTATACGTTACTGCTACGTGTACCCATTGGTTTATCGGAATTGTTCCTGTAGAATATATCCAACCAAAATTTCGGTTATAAAATCCAAGCCCTGTATGTCCATTTGGATGCGTTTGAAAAAGAAAATCGTAATCACCTTTATCAACAATGGTATTGCTTACATTGTCTGTTACATTAATCCATGCTTCAATAGTGAATGCAGTGCCTGCACTTATATTAATGGAAGAACTATGCGGCACATTGATATACTTACTTCCGGTGTTGGATAAATTGACGGCATTACCAATTTTGTTAGTGGATAAAGTAACCGAACCTGCATTGCAAATCTTTAACGGTCCGCTTGCTGTGATGGTAGGCGGTATGACCGGGCAAGGGTTTTGTTCCACCAGGCTGTTGTCATAACGCGGTTGTGAGCCGTTGGTGCCGATAAAATCCTGTAACTTGGCATATACTGCGTTGGTAATATCATAAGAAAATACCACACCCAGATTTTTGCTGCCTCCATCCCAGGTTGTTCCATACAGTTTCCCGTTACTCGCCTGAACGAGGTTGCCAAAAGGTCTTGAACCATTGATGCCATTAAAATCATGCAGTTTTGCAATGGCATTGGTGGCAGGGTCAATGGAAAAAATTGTTCCTAAATCGTTTAAGCCACCTCCAACAGTCATCCCGTAAAGGATGCCATTACTTGCCTGCACAAAGTTAGCCGCAGCCTCAGTACCATAAGGAGCGCCAAAATCTAATAGTTTTGCAAATGTATTGGTGGCGGGGTCGAATGAAAATGCTGTCCCGGAATCTTTGCTGCCTCCTTGGAATGTCATACCATATAGTTTGCCGTTAGTCGCCTGTATGAGGCCGTCATAAGGAACATAGCCACTTGCAGAATCAAAGCTGAATACTTTTACAGGTATATTGGTAACGGTATCATAAGCAAAAATAGTTCCCACAGGAAAAGTGGGGCTGCCACCGCTTTTCGTCAATCCGTATAACTTACCGTTACTTGCCTCTACCAGGCCGCCTGTTGGAGAGCCTCCTTCAGGCCCACCTAAATCGCGCAACTTTACATGTGTATTGGTGGCGGGGTCAAAAGAAAAAAGAGTTCCGCCATTATTTCCACCGAGGTAAGTCATTCCATAGAGCTTACCGTTACTGGACTTCATAAGGCTTGCAAAAGGAAGGTCACCATTGGTACCATCAAAATCAAACACCTTTGTCTCTGTGCTGGTTGCAGGGTCGTAAGAAAAGATAGTTCCATTGCCGGTGTTACCTCCATACTGGGTCATTCCGTAATATTTTCCATTGCCTGCCAGCACGGGGCTTCCGATGGGACCAAGGCCACTGCCGGTTGTAAATTCAATTAGTTTTGTGTGAGTGTTGGCAACAGGGTCGAAAGAAAAAATAGTTCCCCTGCTTTGGCTGCCGCCATACGGTGTTACGCTATAAAACTTTCCGTTTGCATCTTGAACAAGACTTCCATAAGGGTTAGAGCCATAAGGTTCTCCAAACACATAGTAAAATACCGGGGTATTGGTAGAAAGATCAAAAGAAAAAAGAGTGCCACCATCATGAGGAGCAGTACCACCCCTATTTGTCATTCCATATAATTTGCCATTGGAGGCTTGCATCAGGCTTCCAATGGGTTCAGCCGGGTCTGCAAAGTTTTGAAAGGCATTATTAAAATCAAATAATTTAACATGAGTATTGGTAGCAGGGTCGAATGAAAACAGTGTTCCATTAGAGCCACCGTAATCACCACCTGATTCTGTTACCCCGTATAGCTTCCCGTTGCTTGCTTTCATAAGGCTGCTGACAGGAAAAGCACCATTGGTGAAGTTAAAGTCAACCAGCTTAACGAGTGTATTCCCGCTAAGGTCATAAGAAAACAGGGTTCCATAATTGCTTGTGCCGCCACCGGCTGTTACTCCGTATAGCTTACCGTTACCTGCCTGAACAAGACCTCCATAAGGAGATGCGCCATGAATAGAATCAAAATCATAAAGTTTAACCAGCGCATTAGTTACAGGGTCGAAGGAAAATAATGTTCCCAGGTTATAGGTGCCACCGGCTGCAGTCATTCCGTATAGCTTGCCGTTAGTTGCCTGCATAAAGCTGCTGTAAGAATTGGCGCCATTCACAGAGTCAAAATCAAAAAGCTTAGTCTGTGTATTGGTGGTGGTATTAAAACTATAAATAACACCTACATTCTTGGTTCCGCCTTCCACTGTCATTCCGTAAAGCTTGCCGTTGCTTGCCTTAAACATGCTTCCATAAGGCATGGCTCCTTTGGTGATGTTAAAATTAACGAGTTCTGTCTTTGTGTTGGACGATACATCGTAAGAATAAATTATTCCCACACCGCTTGTACCACCGGCATTGGTTACACCATAGTACTTGCCATTGTTTGCAATTACCATTGCATTGATAGGATTAGAGGGAGGATTGGGAAAGTTAAACAAAGAAGAAAGGGTTTTTGTACCGCTTTCAAATTTGATGACCGAGCCGACACCCTGTCCGCCTGCTTCAGTAAACCCATAAAAAACAGGTTGGCTTAAAAGTGTGAATGGCAAAAATAAAATTGCGATGTAAATAAGTTGAATGGTCTTTTTCATATTTAAGATTTTTGATTAGTAATAAAACAAAGAAAACCTTTAGTGTTTGTATAAAAAACAGGAATTGGGCGAATGAGGATGGTGGATTTATGAAGGTATGGGCAATGCTATGCGGAACAGGGAGGACAATAAAAAAAGAGGCTGTTTCATTTGAAGCACCCAAACTCGTGGTGAGAGAAGTCGAACCATTACTTCAATTCCCAATCTCCATAATTCCACAATCCCTAAATACTTTTATATTTGCCTGCAATAAAATTAACTTTGTAAGGTTATAAAGTTCCCATTCTATATAAGTCGTGAAATCATTTTCAAATCGTTTACGCTTTCCTGTTGCATTTGCCTTGTGCATAATGCTGGCTATGTCGTGCTCTACCAAAAAGAACACTTTTGTATCGCGCAATTTTCATCAGCTTAATGCTCATTACAATGGATTTTTTAATGCGCGCGAGCGGGTAAAGGAAGCATCTAAAAGATTGGCCACCACGCAAAAAGATCAGTATGAGCGTACGCTTTCCATTTTCAAAATTGGTGATGAAGCCCAGGCCAAATCGGTTTATCCTGATATGGATGAAGCCATCAAGAAATCATCTATCGTGATAACGCGCCACAGCATGTATATTAAAGGCAAGGAGTACAATAGCTGGATTGATGATAATTATCTGCTGATAGGAAAGGCACAGTTTTACAAGCATGATTTTTGGGCTGCATCAGAAACTTTTCAATACGTAGCATCAGAATATAAGGACAGCCCCTTGCGCTTTGAAGCCATGATATGGCTTACACAGGTTTACATGCAGTTAGGCAAATATGTTGACGCTGAATATGTGATTGACTATTTAAAAAACGAGCCTAAGTTTCCCAAAGAATACCGTGGATTGTTTTATGCAGTAGCTGCTGATTATTACCTGAAAAAGAAGGATGATCCCAACGCTATTGAAATGCTTGAAAAAGCGCTCACAGCAAAACTTAAGCGTATTGATCGCATACGCTATACATTTATCCTTGCGCAGCTTTACCAGAAAACAGGCGATTCTGAAAAAGCTTTCAGGGCTTATGAGCGTGTAATCAAAATGAACCCGCCTTATGAAATGGCTTTTAATGCAAAGATTAACCGTGCGCGCAATTTTGATGCTTCGAGCGAAAGCGCAGCCAATGTTAAAAAGCAGTTGAACAAAATGGTGAAGGATGAGAAAAACAAAGAATACCTCGACCAGGTTTATTATGCATTGGCAGGAGTTGCAGACAAAGAAAATAATGAGCCGTCTGAGATCATGTACCTGAATAAATCTGTGCGTGCCAGCGTGGCTAACAATGATCAGAAAGCATTATCATACCTCAATCTTGGCGAAATTTGTTTCAGCAAAAAAGATTACATGAGTGCGGCAGCATACTACGACAGCACCATGCAAAACCTTTCAAAAGATTTTCCTGATTATAAAGATATAGCTGATAAAAAACAGAGTCTCACGCGTTTGGTTGAAAACCTTAAAGTGATTTTACGTGAAGACAGTTTGCAGCGCGTATCATCTATGACTCCCGAAGAGCGTGAGAAATTTGTTGACGATATCATCAAAAAAGAAAATGATGAAAAGGAGCGTATAAAAAGAGAAGAATTGGCGAGGAAAGAAAGTGCCAATGAAGAGGAGGAGTTAAAAGGCCAGGCATTGAACGATGAATCACAAAACCGTAATAAAACTCTTAACCAAAATGCGCCCGGTGGTTCATGGTATTTTTATAATCAGAGCACTGTAAGCTTTGGTTTTAATGAATTTATAAAAAAATGGGGTGAGCGTAAATACGAAGATAACTGGAGGCGCAAAACTAAAGAAAGCACAAGCGGACTGGATCAAACAGAGGAACAAGACAGCGGTCCCGATATGAAAGAATACAATGATTCCATTGCAAAATTAGATGATGCCAAACGCAAAGCAGTTTATCTTAAAAATGTTTCGCTGAGCGATACTGCCATCACTTCGTCAAACGTAAAAATAGTGGAGGCATATTATAATGTAGGCATTATTTATCGCGAACAATTAAAGGAGTATCGTTTATCGAATGAAACATTTGAAACTTTGCTGCATCGTTTTCCTGACAACAAATACAAGCTTCCCAGTTACTACAATCTTTACCGCACTTATCTCACTTTGAAGGATCAGGAAAAATCAGACTATTATAAAAACATATTGCTGAATGATTATCCCGAATCAGAATTTGCTAAGATGATTCTGAACCCGAATTACTGGCGCGAAACACAAAAGAAAACAGAGATCCTCGAAGTGTTTTATGAAAACACTTACAAGGCATACCTTAATCAACAATATGCAAGTGTAATTGAACGTAAATCAACAGCAGATGAGTTGTACCCTAAGAACAAGCTCATGCCAAAGTTTGATTACCTGAAAGCATTAGCCATTGGCAAAACAAAACCGGTAAGTGATTTTGAAGTTTCGCTGCGCAACATTGTAAACTCTTATCCCAATGATTCAGTAGCTGCAGCGGCTCAAAATATTCTTAACTACATTAATAAATCAGGCGCACCGCCACCGCCACCTGCGCCCGAAAAGACTGCACCTGCTGTTGATTCAGGATTTGTTTATAAAGCAGATACGCTTCATTTTTTCCTGTTTATTTTTGAAAACAAGGGTATAAACGCGGAACAATTGAAAACAAAATTCTCTGATTACAATATCAAGTTTTATAGTACAAAAGGTTTGACTATAAGTAATGCCTTTATGACACCTGAGAAACAATATATCATGGTGAAGAATTTTTCTAATGCCCAGGAGGCAGTAAGTTATTATGATGGTGTTATTGATAATGAGGATGTAATGGATGGTTTGGATGAAACAAAAATTCAATCGTTTGTAATTACACCGGCCAACTTCGCTAAACTATATGTCAAAAAAGATATACCTTCTTACATGACTTTTTTTGAGGAGAAATACCAGGAGTAGTTTTGTTATGGTTGGCGGTGACGCCAACCATGTGTCCACTTGGAGTTTTTCTGTGGGTTATCCTTGGTTGGCGTCCCCGCCAACCATTCAAGACAGATATTATCCGTGGTTGGCGTCCTCGCCAATCACTAATGACAGATTACTAATCTGTCCAACTTGAAACTTTAGCCACTGTGCATCGGCTATATTCGAATTGTTTTCTATTTCGGTTTTCAATACATGGAGCAATTTTTTATTGCCTTGATATTTCATCAGTTTTTCTGTGTACCGGATTAGATTGTTGTAAATAAGTTGATGAGTTTTTGAAACTAATTTATTTCGTTTTAAAAAAGTTTTGAAAGCTGTGGCATGATAGTGCAATGCTTCCTCATCATCTGTTTCAAAATAAATTTTTAGCAACATAGAGCGTGTATCCAATTGATAAACCAAATCGGTAAACTCCACATCACGCAACAGTTTCAGGGCTTTTGAAAATTCTGCTTTTTGAAAATGCAGGTTGGCTGTGTTATAAATTACTGCATTGTTTTGTTCCCCTTTCGGGAGATGATTTTGATATTCATCAATAAACTTTTTTGTCCAGGCAAATTCTTTTAATCGCAAAGCAATGGTGGTGATGTTTTTAAAATCCCATTGACTTAAAACATCATTTTGCATGATCACCTTATTAGCAAGAATAGTTTTATAAATTTCAAAAAGTTTTTTCAGATACTCTTGTTTTCCTGAATTGATTTTTCTGATGCAATAATTCATCAGGTATTGATACATTTCAAACAACTCTGTTTTTGAAACCTGCTCTTCAAATTGTTTTAACAGGATAGAAAGTTTTTCAAAATGCTTTTCGTTTTCATTTTCGGTAAGTGTTTTATAAATGACGAGGTAAATTTGAATAACAGGAGTTTCACTGTAGGGATGTTTTTGCAATTGTGCAATCAATTCTTGCTGCATAAAAACTTTATAATCTTTTGCAAGCAAACTTTTCACATTTACAACTTCGCATAGCAGTTGTAATTTTCTATGGAGATAAAATTTATCAAGATGTTCCAGCACGCGCTCCATATTGCTTTGCTGCTTGCGGCTTTGACGCGGATAAGCAAAGTTGATGTAGCGAAACTCATTCAGGAAATGATGCAGAAAGAAATCACCGTCTTTAATTTTTGCATTGCGCTCATTTAATTTCAAAACATTAAAATGCCTTCCGAATTCTTCTACGTTTTCGCGCTTTGTATGTTCATGCAATAAATGATTTGACAAAGCGAAATCATCGTGCTGAAGATTTTCTATACTGAGATATTTTTCTGCAAGTCGTGTTAAATCCGTTGTGAGGTAACGTAGCTTTTTATCATCAAACTTTTGTTCCGGGAAAAACATTTTGAAAAGTTTTTGCTTGTCGAATTCATCATGCTCATAGTGCGGATGGTATTTTTTTAAGTGATGAAAAAACTCAATCAACACTTGTTGCTTATTGAAGTAAGGTGAATTCAAAAAATCATTAAACAACCGAAAGTCTCGCGCAGTGAAAGTGCGCAGGAGATTGAAGAGTTTGTTATCGGGTTTCATTTTGATTTGTTTCGTGCTGACCATGCGCGTTATGCAGACCACTGACGTCATGCTGACGAATGTCAGCATCTGAATCAGCGTTTGTCATTCATTGCGGCAGATCCTGAAACAAGTTACTGATGAACCACATTGTTTTGGGTAGCAATTGTT
>JBDTRM010000020.1:0-78184 GCA_039931675.1 Bacteroidia bacterium
AATTATTCTTTCGCTCACTATTGTTGCTGATTTGATTTCACAAAACTGCAAAACAAATTCAAGTCTTATGATTGATTGCGTAAAACTTATTCACGATTTAATTGCCACTAAGTCACTAAGACACTAAGACAAAGTTCGGATTAGATTTTTTTTCATTTCTTAGTGCCTTAGTGCCTTAGTGGCAAAAAAATAAGCGTTCACTTTTGGATTTATTATTAATGAAAAAATCAGGCTGGCTGCTGTTGTTCAAACTTGCATTAACCATTCTATCGCTATGGATTATTTACAAGCAGGTAATTGAAAAAGAAAATTTTGCAGATGTAATTCGGGATGCAAAGCAACTTGCCAATGATAATGATGCACTTTTATTATTAATCATATCATTATTCCTGATGGTGATTAACTGGAGCATTGAAGCTGTTAAGTGGAAATTTTTAGTTTCAAAAATTGTTGCAATAAGTTTTTTGCAGTCTTTAAATGCCGTGCTCAGCGGAGTTACTTTAAGTTTTTTCACACCCAACCGCATGGGAGAATTTGCGGGACGGATATTGCATCTGCCTTATGGCACAAGAATCAGGGCAACTTTTGCAACTCTCATAGGCAACGCTGCTCAATTAGTAATTACAATTGGTGCAGGCGTAGCTTCAGCCGGTTTTATCATGAATTTTATTGAACTGGATGTGAGGATTAATCTATTGATCATAGCAGCAATTTTTATCATAAATATTATACTTCTGCTTATCTATTTCAACATTTCAATCTTAGATAAATGGTTGTTGAAAATTAAATTGATGCATAAGTATGCTGATCACATTCATGCATTATCAGGATATTCAAAAACAGAATTAGCAAAAGTGTTGTTGCTTTCTTTTACCAGGTATTTTGTCTTTGCAACACAGTATGTTCTCATTCTTCAAATGATGAATGTAGATGCAGACCTTGCTGATCTTTACTTTGCTGTTGCGGCTGTGTTCCTTATCATAACTGTAATTCCAACCATTGCACTTACCGAATTAACTGTGCGCGGTTCGGTGGCTGTAAGTATTATCAGCATTGTTTCAAATAACAAGCTCGGAATTCTTGAAGCTGCATTTATTGTTTGGTTTATTAATTTGGTTATTCCTTCGGTGCTTGGTTCATTCACCCTGCTCACTTTAAAATTAGCAAGACAAAAATAAATGGATTTGCTTTTCTATAGTATTTCAATCATTACGATAATCATATTGGTGATGTATGTCCGGATGATTGTAAACTACGTCATAAAATGGAATTCGATAGAAAGTTTTGAAATCAAAAATCACGCATCTTCTTTTAAAACTACAGTTTCAATAATTGTGGCTGCAAGAAATGAAGAGGGAAATATTATTGATCTTCTGCAATGTATTGCATCACAAAATTATCCCAATTCGCTCTTTGAAATTTATGTTGTTGATGATCATTCAGAAGATAAAACTACAGGAGTTGTAGATAAATTTATTGCTCAAAATGTTTCAGTACAGATAAAATTAATTCAACTGCAAAAAATAAATCCTGAACTCAAAAACAAAAAAGCAGCAATTCAACAAGGCATTGAACAATCAACAGGAGAATTGATTATTACTACAGATGCCGATTGTATTATGAATGAAAACTGGTTGGCAACAATTGTTTCATATTATGAATTGCATAAGCCACAAATGATCGTCTGTCCTGTAATATTATCAGGCGAAAGTTTTTTTGAAAAACTACAACGATTGGAATTTTTAAGCTTGATTGGCATCACAGCATCATCAATTAAAGCAGGCAAACCGTTGATGTGTAATGGTGCAAATCTTGCCTACACAAGAAAAATATTTTTTGAAACAGGAGGCTTTGAGAATAATACACTAATGGCAACCGGTGATGATACTTTCCTGATGTTCAATATCTGGAAACTGAATAATCATCACATTCATTTCCTGAAGTCGAATGATGCAACTGTAACAACTCCTGCTCAAAAAAATATTTCTTCTTTCTTGCAGCAGCGAGCCAGGTGGGCATCAAAAACCACTCAATATAATTTACCTCATGTAAGTCTTACCGGCTATTTTATTACTGCAATAAATTTTATGATTTTGATTTTATTGGCACTTTCTTTTTTCAAATTGAAATTTTTATTGCTTTTATTCAGTCTGTTTTCAATTAAATTAATTGTTGATGGAAATTATCTTTTCAAAGTAGCCTCTTACTTCAAACAAAAGCAACTTAATAGTTTACTGTTATTATTGATTACAGCAATGCTGTATCCTTTTTATATTTTATACATAAGTTTAAAATCCCAAAGAGGGCACTATCAATGGAAAGGCAGAATTTTTGCGAAGAAATAACCGCACGAATTAAAATTTATTTCAATTTAAGCCGACAACAAGCAATTAAGCAAAATATTTGTTATTGCAATTAATGTCACAGCATATATATTTGCACCCGAATTAGAATTATTGAAACTTTTAAAAATTATAAAATGAAAAAACTGATTTTATCAATTATGACTGTAGCATCTATAACTGCAGGAGCAAATGCTCAAACCAAATGGACTGTTGATCCCTCACACTCCAATGTAAAATTTACTATCACTCACTTGATGGTGAGTGATGTGGACGGAAATTTTAAAGTATTTGATGGCGATGTTAATGCCAAAGATGATACATTTCAGGATGCATTAATCAACTTTAGTGTAGATGTAGCAACCGTAAACACTGAGAGTGAAGATCGCGACAAGCACTTAAGATCTGATGATTTTTTTAATGCTGATAAATTTCCAAAGATGACTTTTAAAAGCACATCGTTTAAAAAAGTAAGCGGCAATAATTATAAGCTTACAGGTAATCTTACCATTCGCGATGTAACCAAGCTTGTAACTTTTGACGTTACTTTCGGAGGTATCATAAAAGATCCCTGGGGAAATACTAAAGCAGGCTTTAAAGGATCATCATCAATAAAACGGACTGACTATAAATTATCCTGGAATAAAAATCTGGATGCCGGTGGAGTTGTTTTAAGTGATGAAGTAAAAATCAATATCAATGTAGAGTTAAAGAAGAATTAATTCACAGACATTGAGTAAAATTAAAAGCGGAGGTTGTAAATCAATCTCCGCTTTTTTTAATTTAAAATTTCAGATCAATCTTCTCACTGTTCTAAATTTATTAATCGAATTTAAAACCGATAGTGAACATTAATCTATGCGTGTTAATCTTTGATTGCACACCGGGTTCCTGGCCATTGGCAAGGCTGTAAGTTTCGCTGTATTGTTTTGATTGTGTGAAAGAATAACCCACATCAAAAAAATAATTTTTATCACGAAATCCGAAACCTCCTGTATAACTCATTGATGAGTAATCATAATCGCCCGGCAAAACTCCCGATTTATAAGGGCTTCCGTAATAAGCTGCACCTAACCTGAATGACATATTTCCATTTATAACTTCACCTCCAATATGCACAATGCTCTGTCCCTGGTGATATTGGTGTATAGCATTATTCTCTTCTGAAAAACTATAAACTCCCTGGCTCTGCGAACGCAAACGCGCAGACGGATGATCAACATATTCATAATCGGCACTGATTAATCCTTTACCCGGAAAAACGAAAGCTAAACTTCCTAAAGCACGAAAAGGAGTATTTAGTTTATAATCAAAATCGCTGCTGGGTGGTGAATTTAAGGTAAACGAACTATCTCCTGCTGCACCAAACTGTGATACCATATTATAATCATCATGGTAATGCATGCCATACCATGCTGGCGTATGGATAGCAGCTCCGATCCGAATCATATCATTCGGTTTGTATATCATTCCAAATTTAAATTCTGCCGCAACTCCATGTGTATATTCATTTTTAAATAAAGAAAATGATTTGAAATTCATATTGAAATAAGGACTGTATATAGTATCCTTAACATCAATCTCATCATAAACGCTGTTAAAATGATATCGCAATGCCTTCAATTCAAAAGTTCCTCCCACATAAAATTTATCATTGAAATTATTGGCCAATCCAAATAACCAGTTGTCTGTATTTCCTTTGGTTTCAATACTTTCGCGCTGTAACTCCCCACCGTTTGGTATTGCACTGGAATAAGTATTTGCTGTGGATGCGGATGGATTTATAAGATAAAGATTATAAGCCATACCGGGACCAAAAGCATATTCAATATCTTCGAGTGAACTTACCGGTACACCATTAGTTTGCTCCACATAACTGTTGAGTAATGAGTTGCGGGTATTAACGCCCTGGTAATTAGAATATGATTTATAACTGTTTTCACGATTGTATCCGATAGCCCAATTCCAACCCTTCCAGCCTTGTTTATTTTCTTTAACACTTGAACCCACCAAACCAAAATCAGCTATGTTAAAATAAAAACGACTGTCGGTTGAAACAGTTCCCAGGTATTGATTATTAACATTACGGAGATTAAATGCCGGTGTAAATGTAAACTCCGATTTTCGGTAAACACCAAGTCCCCCTGGGTTTTGACTTAATGATGAAAAATCTCCGCCCAATGCCCCGAATGCACCTCCCATTGATAAAGAACGGGCAGTAGTTCCAAATGTATTTTCAGAAAACAGTATGGCATCATCAGGGGTTTGAGCAATTGCACCGGCACTTACAAGAGATGCCAGTGTTATTAGTTTTAAATTCAATGTGTTCATTTTCTTTAGCTTTTGGGTATCGAAACTTTATCCAACAGGTAAATAAAAAAATCGTTATCTGCCAGGTATTAACCTCGCAGCGAAGCTAATTAACCAATAACAAATAACGATTTTTCAAAATTTATAAATGCCTTAACGATGTGATTTACTTTCGCGAGGCTGTGAATTATTATTGCTTTTATTTTCCTGGTGTGGCGCAGGCTGACTGTTATTTCGAGGCTGCTGATACGATGGCTGCGAATTTTGTTTCGGAGCATCATTCTTTGGCTTTGAATATTCCGAACCACCACTTTTCTTAGGTTCAGAATATTGGTGATTTGAATTAGACGGAGCGTCCGACTTCACATTACCGCTATTACTTTTAACATTGCCTGATCCTGGTGCATTCGAAGTATTCTTCGGATCACTGTAAGGTTGTTTCACACCACCATTACTATTGCCCGGTGTATAATGATCATTTTTGGGATTATTATAATGAATATCTTTGGGAGGAGCGGTGTTAGTTTTTACATCACGAGGATCGTTGCCTTTCACATCACCGCTGTTGCCAGGCTGCGTTGAATAGTTATTTTTAACGTCACCATTATTATTTTTGATGTCTGGATTTCTGATGTCACCATTTCCCGTTGTCACATCACCACGCACCGGAATTGTCGCATGAGGTGCCTTTACGCCACCAGTTACATCACTTCCTGTATATACATTACCTTTTACATCTCCTGTTCCGGATTTTACATCTTTTCCTGTTAAAGAACTTCCTCTTATAGGAAGAGTTCCTCCAGCCGAAGGTGATGCATTAACGGTTGGTGAAACAGCAGCAGTGTAAGTTGTCGCAAGATTATGATTCAACGTTGAACCACGTTTGTCAAGGTAATTAGCTGTGCCAGCACCTGAACCACTTGTACCTTTGTGATGATTACCATAATAATGAGTTTGGTTATCATAACTGTTGTAATAATAAGGACTGTAGCCATTTTCATATAATCCATTATAATAACCATTCCAGTAACCATTGTTATAACCATTATTGTAACCGTAAGCATAAGGATTATAACCGTAACCATAACCACAATACGGATTGTAACCATAAGGATAATAATAAGGGCGATACCCATAAGGATTGAAACCGTATCCATTACCCCAGCCAAATGATATACCCCAGTTGCTGCCGCAATAAGGATTGTAACTGTAGTAAACGGCAGGAGCCCACCAGTTATAGGTGCTGTAAATGCTTATTCCCCATGATGAAGGATTATAATCGTACCAATACGAATTAGTATAATAATTATCATAATAACCATAACCAACAGGGTTATAAAACCTCCTTATGCGTGATGAATAAGCGTAATCGTAATAATCATCATTGTTATAATAATTATTGGTTACATAAGTGTTACCATCTTGTCCTTGAGTAGTTGTGCTGGAAGCAGGTACCGAACCTGAATTACTATTAGCATAATCAAAACGGCTGTCCTCAGTTTGAGGAGAAGCGTTATTGCTATTATTAATATTATTTGGTTGAGCAGAATAGTCCCCTGCATTTGCAGCAGGTTCACTATTATTATTCACTGCCGGTGCCGGTGTAGCAGGTTTGTTGGCTGACGAATAATAAACATCATCATAATTGTAACCTGTACTTGCCTGTTTTGCAGAGTTGCATGCTGATAACATTACAGCGGATGCGAGTGCGGAAATAATTAGATTTTTCATGATACTTCTCCTTCTTGTTTTATTATGAATGTGATGCAAACTTAAATCTTATTCCATAAACATATATGAAATATGTGTGACGTAATTTAATGTTTTGACTTCAAAGGTACAGTATAGTTTACTGTAAATTGTTATTGTGATATATGTTTTACAATTTTGTTGCCACGTGTTAACGAATGGTTAGCATTGCATATTGTTTCACAGTATTTTCATTCAACAATTTTTATGGCAAAAAATTTTCCGACCCGCGCTGATAATTATTCAGAGTGGTATAATGAATTAGTTACGCGTGCTGATCTTGCTGAAACCTCATCAGTACGGGGATGCATGGTGATAAAGCCTTATGGATATTCCATCTGGGAAAAGATGCAGCAGGCATTAGATAAGATGTTTAAGGACACAGGACATGTTAATGCGTACTTCCCGCTATTCATTCCAAAGTCATTTTTTAGTAAAGAAGCATCGCATGTAGAGGGTTTCGCTAAAGAGTGCGCTGTAGTTACCCATTACCGGTTAAAAAATTCGCCCGATGGCAAAGGTGTAATTGTAGATGAAGATGCCAAACTTGAAGAAGAATTAATCATCCGTCCCACTTCTGAAACTATTATATGGAACACCTATCGTAACTGGATTATGTCATATCGGGATTTGCCATTGCTTATTAATCAATGGGCAAATGTGGTGAGATGGGAAATGCGCACAAGGCTATTTCTTCGCACTGCTGAATTTCTTTGGCAGGAAGGACACACAGCACATGCAACTGAACAGGAAGCCATTGAAGAAACAAGACGCATGTTAGATGTATATGCTGATTTTGCAGAGAACTTTATGGGTGTGCCGGTTATTAAAGGTTTTAAAACAGCAAATGAACGGTTTGCCGGTGCATTGGATACTTTTTGTATTGAGGCATTGATGCAGGATGGAAAGGCTTTACAGTCGGGCACATCACATTTCCTTGGTCAAAATTTTGCAAAAGCATTTGATGTAAAATTTACGAGCAAAGCAGGGGTGCAGGAGTTCGTTTGGGCAACTTCATGGGGCGTAAGCACACGATTAATCGGTGCATTAATTATGGCGCACAGCGATGATGATGGATTGGTGCTTCCTCCAAAACTTGCACCTATTCAAGTTGTAATTGTTCCGATTTATAAAAATGATGAACAACTTAAACAGATTGATGAGTATGCTATAAAAATTAAAAAGTCAATTGAAGCAAAAGGAATTAGCGTGAAGTACGATAACCGCGATACTCAAAAACCCGGATGGAAATTTTCTGAATATGAATTTAAAGGTGTACCTGTGCGAATTGCAATTGGCCCACGTGATATGGAAAACGAACAGGTTGAAATTGCAAGACGCGACACAAAAGAAAAAGCAACGTATTCAATTGTTGATCTTGATATTAAAATAGAACACCTGTTAGAACAGATTCAGAATAACATTTATAAAAAAGCAGTTGATTTCAGAGAAGCTTCAACCCATTATGTTGATACCTGGGATGAATTTTTAAAAACACTTGAGGAAAAACCCGGCTTTATTTACGCTCATTGGGATGGAACACCTGAAACAGAACAAAAAATAAAGGAACTTTCAAAAGCAACTATTCGTTGTATTCCTTTAAATAATAAAATGGAAAATGGAAAGTGTGTGCTTACAGGTAATCCATCAACACAGCGCGTGGTTTTTGCGAGAGCTTATTAATCAAATCTTCAAATTGAAAAGCTCGCAACAAAAAAATTGCGGGCTTTTTTTATCGAAATAAAATATTTTAATTTTTCAAAATTTCCCTTGCAATCACAATCTTCTGAATTTCCGATGTGCCTTCGCCAATGGTGCATAGTTTTGAATCGCGATAAAATTTCTCTACCGGGAAATCTTTAGTGTAGCCATAGCCACCAAAAATCTGAACTGCTTCAGTTGATGCTCTCACCGCCACTTCTGATGCATAATATTTTGCCATAGCACTCACCTTAGTAACTTTCTCACCACGGTTTTTTAAATCGGCTGCTTCATAAGTTAACAATTCAGCAGCTTCAATTTCTGTGGCCATATCTGCTATTTTAAATGATATTCCCTGGAAGTTAGAAATTGGCTGTCCGAATTGCTCACGCTCTTTTGAATATTTCACTGCAGCATCAAAAGCGCCTTTTGCAATGCCGAGAGAAAGTGATGCGATAGAAATGCGTCCTCCATCCAATACTTTCATAGCTTGTTTAAAACCTTCTCCCACAATGCCCAAAACGTTTTCATTAGGTATGCGGCAATCTTCAAAAATTAATTCAGCAGTTTCAGAAGCGCGCATTCCTAATTTGTTTTCTTTTTTTCCTCCGCGAAATCCCGGAGTTCCGCGCTCCACCACAAATGCTGTGATTCCGTTCGAATCCAAAAGTTCACCCGTGCGTGCTAACACTACTGCCACATCGCCTGATATACCATGCGTGATCCAGTTTTTAGTTCCGTTGATCACCCAATGATCACCATCCTGCTTTGCAACACAACGCATACGCATGGCATCACTTCCTGTGCCTGCTTCTGTTAAACCCCACGCGCCAATCCATTCTGCTGTGGCAAGTTTGGGAAGATATTTTTTCTTTTGTGCATCATTTCCGAACTGCATAATGTGGCCGGTGCATAACGAATTATGAGCCGCCATTGATAAACCAATAGAGCCACACACACGCGATAACTCAACAATTGCAGTAACATATTCAGTGTAGCCAAAACCGGAACCGCCATATTCTGTTGGAACCAAAACACCCATCAATCCTAACTCGCCAAGCTTCTTAAACACTTCTACTGGAAATTGCTGGCTCTCATCCCACTCCATCATTTTAGGACGTATATGTTTTATGGCAAACTCGCGAATGGTTTGCTTTATCATTTTTTGGTTTTCAGTTTCGTTAAAATCCATTGTGATTATATCGGGGTTTTATGTTTTTAAAAATGTGCAATGATTTAAAAAAGAGGCGCGAAAGTAACTCTTTAAGACTTATTTGCAAAGGAATAAGAATAGTGCAATTTGAGTTTCTATAGTCCTGATAATTTAATCTCCTTTTAATCTTTGATTTACTGCTATCATTCTATAATAACAAATCTATAATAATTGTCACATTCAGAGCTTTCATGTTCATTTTGAATTAACAAAAATCGCCCTTGATTGATGTTTTGAAGCCAATGTAAAAACATTATGTTTGCGCTCATTAATCACTCCCCATTTTATGCAAAACAAGATCAACTTACGCACTGCTGTTTTAATCATCCTGATGCTTGGTGCTGCTTTAAGCAGAATGATTCCGCATCCATATAATTTTGCTCCTATAGGTGCCTTAGGGTTATTCGGTGCAGCTTATTTTTCGCAAAGATGGCTGGCGATATTACTTCCACTTATTAGTTTATGGATAAGCGATATTGTGATCAACAATACACTTTATGCAAAATATTATAACGGTTTTACAATTTTTTATGATGAGTGGTATTGGATTTATGGCACGCTTGCTTTAACATCAGTCATAGGATTCTATACTCTTAAAACAGTCAATGTAAAAACGGTTTTAGGATCATCGCTTATTGCATCAGCACTTTTTTTTCTGTTAACTAACTTTGCTTGCTGGCCGGGCAACAATTCTTACTCACAAAACTTGGATGGCTTGATGCAATGTTATGCTGCAGGAGTGCCATTTTTCAAAGGAACATTAGCTGGAAATCTTTTTTACTCAGCCCTCTTATTTGGAGGTTTTGAATTGGCTAAGAAAAATTTTCCTCTGTTGCAACCGGCATAATTTTAATTCAAAAAGGCAAGTTGGCCCAAGTGATAGCCTTGATGAATTGATCTGCTGATAATAATGTTCAACTTATTACGGTGTGGTTCTTTTGCAAAATCTTCTGCCGAAACTGAATTGTGTTTTGTAAACCAATCATCGGGTTGCATCTCATTAAAATGCTGGCTGAGCTTTGCATTTATTTCATTCCAATATTTTTTAAGATCACTTACTGAAGGTTTTTCCAAACCTGATTTATCTTTATTGGCAATAAAAACATTTTCTAATTGAGGATATAACTTTTCTCCCAGACCTAATAATGGGAACATAGCATCATTAACAGCCGTAAGATGTCCGATCAGATAAATTCCGCTGTTTCTTCCCGGTGCAACCTCTGCCATTAGTTGTTCATCGGTATGGGAAGCAAAAAGTTTGTCAACTTTTGCATTTTCCTTTTGCCAGGCATCTAATGCCATTTTAATAAATACTTGTTGTTGTGTTTGCATAAATTATATTTTGAAATAAGTGTTGTTTGATTTTAAAAATCAATCTTTAGATATTAAATTGTGACTTGCTCAGACGAACTTATTTAACTCATATTTTAATTGATCTTTTTATCTCAAAATACAATTAAGAAAAATTGATTTCTCTTTTTATTCCTTTAATGCTTTCTCAATACTCCGTTCGGGTACTAACCACACTATCGCAACTAATAAAAAGATGCAACATGAAATGGTTGTATTATAATAAGCAAGAGGAATGGCTGATGAATAAGCAACTATGGAGAAAATTCCTTTCCTGTTTAATTTATCAAATGCATTTTTAAAGGCATCATCCTGGTGATTTTTAATAATCGTTTGTTGTAGAATGGTAAATGCAATGCCGCATAACAGCAAGAGAACCGCATATACTACAACAGTATTTGTTGCAAAATGATTTTCGCCCATCCATGCAGTTGCAAAAGGAATCAATGACAACCAAAACAACAGGTTGCTGTTAGCCCAGATTATTCCTGAACTGGTATGTTTCATAGTATGCAACAGGTGATGGTGATTGCCCCAGTAAATTGCAATAAAAATAAAGCTCATCACGTAACTGATTAAAACCGGGGTTAATTCAATTAATGATTTCCACAGTGAATCATGCGGCACTTTTAATTCCAAAACCATAATGGTGATAATGATTGCTATTACACCATCACTGAACGCTTCGAGGCGATTTTTATTCATACTATATAAACTATTGCACTAAAAAAGCCGCCCTTATGCAGAGCGGCTTTTTCAATTATAAAATATTGTTTTTAAAATTTCATTAATTTTGAAGTTGCCTGAGCATCTCCCGTTATTGCTTTGATGATGTAAGTACCGGCACCTAGATGACCAACGTTGATCACTTCATGATTTAAACCATTGATAACATTAAAGCTTGTTGCAAATACATTGCGTCCTGTGATATCATAAATAGTAACATTTGTTTTGCCATTTAAAATTGAATTAATTGTTACATCAATATTTTTATCATTATTAAAGAATGCACTGATGTTAAACTGAGATGATGTTATTTCAGGAATTGCATTAGTACATAACGGATCACCTGCCACCAAAAGATTAATCATCACAGAAGCTCCGGTAGTGGTGCAAGCAGGGTCAAATGTAAGCGATGTAACGGTACCTGTGCCTGTGGCATTACCGTAAACAACAGGTGTAAAATAATAAATACCTGCAGGGAAAGGTGACCCTGTATTAACCAATGTAGTGATAAACGGATCGTTTGGAACCGGTATAACACCTGTTCCTCCGATATAGGTTACACCTGCTACATTAAGAGGATCGTTGCTTCCGCCAAGATCACCATCAGAAACAATAACGCTGAAACCATGTGTAGTACCATCAGTTGGCGCTTTAGCACCGGCAACAGAAAAAACAAGCGTATCATTAAAGCAAACCAAAGGGTCATTGGCAGAAGGAGTACCGGCTGATATCAGTGGTGAACCACATGCCACTACACTTCCGGGGCAAAGGGTATCACCTGCATTTAACAGGTTAACCATTACCGAAGTCCCTGTTGTTGTGCACGTAGGGTCAAGTGTTATTGTTGTAATGTTTCCTGTACCAGTTGCATTACCAAAAACTACTGACGTGAAATAATATATTCCAGCCAAAAATATTGAACCATCATTAGTAAGAGTTACATTGGTTCCTGTTGCAATAACGCCAGTTCCGCCAACTACCGAAGGATCACTAAGCGGGTCAGGATTACCGCTGATGTCAGCAGTTGAAACTATTACAGCAAAACCATGTGTAGCACCATCAATCGGAGCTACCGCATTGCTAACACTAAAAACAAGTGTATCATTAAAACAAACCAAAGAGTCATTTACCGCTCCTGTACCTGCCGAAACTAATGGCGAACCGCAGTTAACAACCTCAAGTAATCCGTTAAATTTCCATGCTCCGCCTGTTGCCGCTGCTGCAAGAATATATTCGCCTGAAAAACCCGTAACAGAATCCGCAAAATCAATTGAAGTATGTGATCCTCCATCAATATCATTCCAGGTTAAACCATTGTCTAAACTAAATGAAGTGCCAAATCCACCTGTAGCACTTGAACCTGCACTAACAAAAATATCTTTACCCGGTACACCTGTAACATCGCCTGAAAAGAAATTACCTGTAGGAGTTATCGTAGTCCATGTTAATCCACCATCGTTGGTTGACACAATAAAATTGCCCCCTGCACTTGCCTGCACAACTAAGCCATTAAGCGAATCAGTAAATGCAACAACAGAAATATCCTGGCGACCACCACCGGTAAGGTTATTTGCAGGTAAGCCTGTAGCACTTTTTGTCCAGTTATTTCCTCCGTCAGTTGAACGGTAAACATCGCCATAAGTAGTTCCAAACCAGATATAACCATCAATAGCATCATAAAGATTGGTAATACCAAATTCAGCAGGATCAGTTATTGCAGGTAAATTTGCAGGAGGCACCGCTACCCAGGTAGCACCTGAATCAGTCGTAAGATAGATATCATACTTTCCTGTTGCTGCTGTAGGACCAACAGGATCGCCCATAGCAATACCATTTTGTGCATTCCAAAAATAAACAAAATCTGCAAAAGCAGTCAGGCCTGTAAACATATTAGAACCTACTTGTGTCCAATTTGTTCCACCATCAGTGGTTTTGTAAACTTTTCCACCTGCCGAAGTCGGAAAAAACATTGATACGTAAGCAGTCGTATCGTCTAAAGGATAAATGTTGGAGGTTCGCAAAGTTGTTGGAGTACAGTTAACTACACCTTTTGTCCAGGTTGTACCTCCGTCAATTGTTCGCACAAAGTCCCTTGTTTGAGTACCGGTTCCCGCTGCAACACTGATAGTTGTGCCCCATGCGGTATTTGCATTAACTGCTTCAACTCTATCCATATAACCTTCGTAAACCAAAGGAACATTTTGATTTATCCACTGAGCATTTGCAGCGAATGCGGATAGAATAATAATTGCTGTAAGTAATCTTTTTTTCATTGTATTTTATTTTACGTGTTTTTGATTTGCGCCAAAAGTAAAAATATTTTTATGCAATATTGTTTTGAATTGTTTTTAAACTGTTTTAATCATGAATTTTTACCGTTTCTTAACACGATATGGGATTTATTAATTTTTTATTTCTGTTATTGGAATTCACAAAATATATTGCACCATTAAAATCATTATTATGAAAAACCTGCTGATAATTTTATTTATGCTGCTAAGTACTGCAATTCTGAATGCTCAAAACCTATCTGCATACATTGCCTACAACGATAATCTCAACGTATTTGACGAAGGCACTTTCAGCAAGCCCGAACTCACTAAGGTTACTAAATTATTTGTTGGTTATAATTATATAGCTTATGTAAGTTTTGACAACAAGCTGAAATTTTATTGGCGAAAAAATCTGAATGATATTAACGAAGCCGCTTTTTTAGACAAAGCAATGCCCTCAAAATATTTGTTTGCTTACCTGATGGGCAAACAGTTAAAGGTAATAGATAAGGGAAAAGATCGTACACTAAGTAACTGGTGCGAAAAAGTGGTTACTACCGATAGTCTTGTTGGATATTATGACGACAATAAAAGTCAGCACTTCATTTATTATAATGGCGATACTTATGCGCTTGATGATGTGCTCAATCGCACATCCGATTTACTTAATAATGATAATGCCGCTATTGGCAATAACACTTTTCTATACGTGAATTCTTTTCAGAAGTTGAAAGTAATGTATCGGGGCGAGTTTTACGAACTCATAGATTATACTCCCGAAGTAAAATTTAAAGCCGGAACCGATATTTGCGTTTATAACAATTTTGATTTGACCGCTTTCAAAGCTTATTGTAACGGATTAGAATATACTATTGAAACTACCATTCCGCAATCTTACAAGTTAGGCAATGGCATGGTGGCCTATGTTGATGGAGTTAATCAATTCAAAGTTTTTTACAACAACAAAAAAATAAATTTGTTAAGCACTGTTCCTGCCAACTATGAAGTGGTTGACAGCATTATTCAGTATAATGATAATGTAAATAACTGGTATGTATTCTATGCTGGCAAATCATACCAACTGCTAAACTATGTACCCAGGCTGATGAAAATTTCACAAGGCACTGTGGCTTATATTGATAACTTAGGAAGGCTGATGGTTTTTCAAAATGGAGCTTCAAAAATTATTTCGCAGGAGATAGTAACATCTTTTGAAGTAAATGGAAATGTAGTGACCTATACACTTGGCGAACACGATGTAAAGGTTTACTGGAACGGGACTACTTACTAAAACCGCCTCTGTCATCCTGTAAGGAACTTGTGCAAAAAAGAACGAACGGCTGTACTTGTTCAATTGGTTGCTTGAAACCGAACTTTCTTTCAATCAAACAATTGTGTGTATTCAAAGAATTCGTTTCCAAACACAGAAGTTCCTTTCAGGATGACATGAACGAGATTACATGTTTTACTTAACCATCTCGCGCCATTGTTGCACCAATCCTTCATTAACAGCAAAGCCATTTGAACGTGCTACATCAGCATATCGAACAGCATTTGCAAAATCGTTTTTATGTGAATATGCCTGTGCAATATCAAAATAAATTTGCGGACTCATTACACGATTTGTTTCCCGGCCTGCCACTTCAATATATTTATTGAAATAATTAATTGCCTCATCAAACTTACCTGTTTCCGTACTCAACAAACCGAGGTTGCGGTAAGCATCTTTAAAATCAGGATTAATGCTGAGCGCTTTATTATAATCGGCAATTGCTGCTTCGCGATGTTGCAGCATGGCATTTAAATTTCCGCGGTTACCATAAGCTTCAAACATTTCAGGTTTCAACTCGATGGAACGCGTAAAGTCCATCATGGCCGAATCCGTTTTATTTAAAATTGCATACACAATTCCACGATTGACTAATGCATTCTCGGCTTTTGGTTTTAACTGAATGGCTTTATTGAGGTTAGTCATGGCAAGATCATACTTGCCTTGCTGCCTGTAAATATCGCCAAGTATGGCATAAGGCTCCATGTAATCGTTTTTAAGTTCAATGGCTTTGTTCAGATCAGGCATAGCGAGATCAAATTTCTCCAGTGTTTTATATTCATTGCCCCTGTTGTTATAGGCTACAGGAATTTTCGGATTTCCTTTAATCACATCAGTCCAGAAGCTAATACTGTCTTTCCACACTGCGCAACGTTCACGTGTATAAGCTATTAACCAGATTGAATATACTGCCGTACCCCCATAAATTAAAAATTTAACCGTATTTGAATTATTATATTTATTCATCAGGTTAACCATGCCTATACCAATCAAAAGATTTAAACCAACACTCGGTATGTAACTGTATCGTTCGCTAAACAAAGTAGGACCAACAGGTAAAATCTGCAGCACGAGAATTACTGAGGCTACAAAAAATCCACCGGCAAATACTACATGCTTAGTAAATTTTAATGAATAGAAAACGGCAACAGCAAGTAATAAAATTATAACAGCCGAAATATAATATGAGTTGGGAATGCCTCCGTTTACAATATCAGGATATTGATAATAACCTGATAACTGAAAAGGAAAAATCAATTTAATAACGTACATCAACAGATTCTGGCAGCCGAAGAAAACCCTGTCTATCTGTGAATAAAAGGTGTCAACATCTATAGAACCTGTTTTGGCTGCATTTCTTGCCGCTATATAACCCATGATGCCAGCAACTATTACAAAGGGAAGTTTTTCAAGTATGGCGCGCAAATCAATTTTACGACCCAGATACCAGTCAGCAAGAAATAAAACCGGGATGAGCGACACTGCCATTGTTTTTGAAAAAATACTAAGAACAAAAAGCAAAAGAGAAACAACATATAAGGTAAAAGTTAAATTTCCCTTGACATATTTTACGTAAGCGATTAACGAGGCAAATAAAAACATCGAATACAAAAGATCTTTTCGCTCTGCCGCCCAGGCCACAGATTCCACGTGCATGGGGTGAATGCCAAACAGCAATGCAGTTACAAAGCTTATCCATTTATTACCGCTTACCGCATAAGCCAGCCAAAGCACCAAAGCGGTGTTTATTAAATGTTGTATTAAACTCACCCAATGATAACCCGCTGCATCCAATCCAAAAAAGTGATACTCAACAGCGTAAGAAAAAATCTGTATGGGCTGATAGTTGGCAAAATAAGTTTCAGTAAATATCCTTTTAATGTTAGCTGCGCTAAGGCTTTTGATTAAAGGATTATTGGTTATGTAAGTAGGATCATCCCAATTAGTTAATTGATTTTTAGTGATACCGAAATAAGCTATAAACGTTGCTATTAATATCACGCCAAGCCCTGCCCATAACTGCCAATTAACCTCAGCATGTTTTTGCTGCTGCTTTTTTGAAACGGGTGCAGCCTGTTTTTTCTTAACTGCTTTATTTTTATCAACTAATGGTTTAGCCATAATTCTGAAAGTGGGGTTATAAGGCAAACATATAGAAATTAGAGGAAACGCAAAACCTTGATGTGTCTTCGTTTGTCTATCCCGAATTTCCTTTTGCACTTTTTCTTATTGCTATCCCCGTTATTATTCACCTGTTTAATTTCCGCAGATTTAAAAAAGTTGGGTTTACCAATATTCGGTTTTTAAAAGAGTTAAAAGAGGAAAGCAATTCGCGCAGCAAATTGAAGCACGTATTGATTCCTTGAAAAACCTTGTCAAATCAATGTTTTGAATAAGACAAAATTTGTATGATACACATTTTGTCCTATTGATTTTACGATTACATTTGCAGTCTTAAATGAATCAAATATGGACCAGGAAAGTTTGCAAGTAGGAAAACCGGTAACCGGAAAAGACTTTATAGGAAGAGAAGAAGAAATACGCCTGATGATGCAATTGCTTGCGCAAGGGCAAAGTATTGTATTGATAGCTCCGCGCAGGTACGGCAAAACATCATTAGTGAATGAGGTGCTGAGGCGTCTTGAAAACAAAGGGTTTTATACGGTTTATGTGGATATATTTTCAAATCCGACTATGGAAGGATTGGCATCTGATATAACTAAGCAGGTTTTAGCAAATAAGCGGCTTGATAAAGCATTTTCAAATTTCGTTAAAAGCGTTAAAGATGTTGCGAAAAATATTCAGTTCCGAACTGAATTGCATGACTTTGAATTTATGCTGGGATTTAATGAAAGGCATCGCGATGAAAATCTCCTGCTGGATGAAAGTATTGGATTTATTGAACTTTTTTCAAAAAAAAATAATAAGCGAATGGTCGCTGCTTTTGATGAGTTCGGGGATTTGAAAAAATATGGCAGCGAGAAAACTGTAAAGCTTTTCCGTTCAAGAATTCAAACGCATAAAAATGCCAGTTATATTTTTTCGGGCAGCTATGAATCTGTGATGAATGAATTGTTTGTTACTCCGCGCTCACCGTTTTATCGTTTTGCAAGGATCATTCAATTGCGTGGAATCAGCAAGGAGATATTTGCACAGCATATTTCGGAGAAGTTGAATTCGAACAAGCAAAAAATTACCAATGATGCTTTGAACGAAGTTTATGATTTTACAAACGGACATCCGTACTACACACAATTGATGCTTCAGCAAATGGTTTTGTTTTATCAAAAATCAAAAGAGATTGGCAAACACGAAATAGGTGCCATTAAAAATGATTTGCTGACCATTGAAATAAATTACATTGAAAAAACCTGGGAAGAGTTAAGCAAGACAAAAGAATCCATCCCTGTCCTTCTTGCCCTTGTTGAAAAACGCGAACCTGTGTATGCCGCTACAGCAAAGCATCCCGGGAATACAGCACGGGCTTTAAGAAAATTAATTCACAACGGCACACTTTATAAAGATGGCAGCACCTATCGGTTCAATGATCCGTTGCTTTTACTTTGGATTGAAAAAAATATCATAAAATAATTTTTAAAGGTTGAAATCAAACGTGTATGAGACACATTTTGTTCTGCTATGAGACCAAACGTGTATGAGACATATTTTGTCTGATGATAAGACAAAACATGTATGAGACAGATTATGTCTTATTAATTTACCGCAATTCATAAGGGTTGTACGCTTAATGCTCACACACAGTTACCACCGATTCTTCAAATTTTTTCTTTGGTTAAAAAATCAATCCCCAGTCTTCGTTCACCGGAACGGGCGTGTCAGGAGAACCAATACCACCACAGAAAACCAACTTTCGGAAATTTTGCTACCAAAAAAAAATGACAAAGTGAAGGAACTTTGTCAAAGTTGTCCCGCACGAAAGGTCACACGCGCAAGCCTGTAACAACGAACTTTAGTTCGTTGTTAAAAAATAAACCCGCGAGTTAATGCGACAAACAGATTTGACAACTTTTAAAAAGTTGTCAAATCTTTCGCCTGATATCACAACAACCACAAACCCCTTTCGTGCTATTTAATTCATTTAACAGTTGCATGCAGTTAGAAATAATTAACTAATGATCAACTTTCAGTTAATGATTTTCAGTCAAGATTCCCTCATCGTCACAGCATTTATTTCTCCCCCTCCGCAATAATTCCCCGCTGTTTTCATTTTTATATCTTTACCGCGCTTCATAAATCAGCAGCGCACACAAGCACACGTATGAGTCTTCGTTTTGTCTATCCAGAATTTCTTTTTGCACTTTTTCTTATTGCTATCCCAATAATAATTCACCTCTTTAATTTCCGCAGGTTCAAAAAAGTTCCGTTTACCAATGTGCGGTTTTTAAAAGAGTTAAAAGAGGAAACCAATTCGCGCAGCAAATTAAAACACTTGTTGATTTTGCTCTCGCGGATACTTGCCGTTAGCTTTTTAGTATTTGCATTTGCGCAGCCTTTTCTTCCGGCAAATAAAAATGCCGTTATCAGCACTGATAAAGCCATCAGTATTTTTGTTGATAATTCATTCAGCATGGAAGCCATTGGCAAAGAGGGAACACTGCTGCAACAGGCACAAACCAAGGCAAAAGAAATTGCAATGGCTTATAAGCCCTCTGATCGTTTTCAATTGCTCACCAGCGATTTTACAGCCGGGCAGCAGCGTCTTATCAACCGCGAGGAATTTTTAGAGCAATTGCAATTCATTAAAATTTCTCCGTCATCAAAAAGCTGTTCAGAAATTATTTTGCGCCAGAAAGAAGCATTGAATAATTCGGGTGCCAAAGAATTGCAGGCTTATATTGTTTCCGATTTTCAGAAATCAAATTATGACCTAAGCAGTTTAAAAACTGATTCATCGCTTGCTGTTTCATTAATAAATCTTGAATCGAAAAAGAAAAATAATGTGTTTGTGGATAGTTGCTGGCTGGCATCGCCTGTGGTGCAACTCAATCAGCCGGTTGAATTGAATATTCGTTTGCGCAATGCAGGTAATGATGATGCTGACAATGTTCCGGTAAAACTTACAGTGAATGAAGTGCAGAAATCGCTTACAAGCTTATCTATCGGTGCAGGTAAATCTGTGGAAACAAAATTAAGTTTTACCATCACGCAACCCGGTTGGGAAGCTTGTGCAGTGAGCATTACCGATTATCCCATTACGTTTGATGATAATTACTACCTTTCATTTCGTGTAGCGCAAAATGTTGCAGTGATGGCCATTAATCAATCTGCCGAAAGTCCTTACCTGCAAAGGCTTTTTGGCAAGGATAATTTTTTTGTGCTGAAAAATATTTCTGTAAATCAGATGGATTATACTTTAATGCAGCAATCAAAAGTGGTTGTATTAAATAATCTGCAAACGGTTTCTTCAGGACTTGCCTCTGAGTTAAAAAAGTTTTGCTCGAATGGTGGAACGCTTATAGTTTTTCCCGATTCAATGGCTGATGTTGCCGCATACAATCAATTTCTTTCATCAATTGGTGCTGATGGATATGGTGTAATTTTATCAGGTGATGATAAAGTGGATCGCATAGAACTACAAAGTGAATTGTATAAAAATGTTTTTCCAAAAATACCTGATAACATGGATGTGCCTCATGTTCAAAAACATTTTGACCAGGTAACTTCATCGCAATCAAACCGTGAAGTGTTGTTGAAATTGCAGAGCGGAGGAAGTTTATTGAGCAGGTACAATTCAGGCAAAGGAAAAGTTTATGTGTTCACAGTACCAATGAATACCAGTTTCAGCAACCTTGTTGAACATTATTTATTTGCACCCACATTATATAACATTGCATTGTACAGTCAGCGACAGTCGCAGCTATCCTATACGTTAGGCCGCGATCAGTCATTTGAAATTGATGAAGCTGCCGTAAATGGCGAAGAAGTTTTTCATTTGTATAACAAAGCGCTTGCCTTTGACATCATACCTGAACACCGCACCGTAAATAGCGGTTTGAGCATTTATTTTTCAGACCAGATAAAACAAGCCGGTAATTATGAATTGAAATTGCGCAACGCAACTGTTGCAGTTGCCTCATTAAATTACAACCGCAGCGAATCAGATTTAGATTGTTATAATGCTGATGATTTGAATTCGCAGGTCGAAAAATATAATTTATCAAACATAAAAGTGCTTAACGCATTAGAAGGAAATGTAACACAAAAATTAAGTGAATTGAGTGAAGGTGTGCGATTATGGAAGTTTTGTATTATTTTAGCACTTATATTTTTGGGAATGGAAATTATTTTACTCCGTTTGTTGAAATAAAAACTATCAAATTTAAATGAACAGCTAGTCCACGAGCAGTTAATCGAATCTTACTTAATTCCCCAAAGTTATGCTAATCAAATCAGCCCTTATTATTGACAGCCGCTCACCACACAACGGAACGGTAAAAGACATTCTTATTACAGATGGCTACATTCAAACTATCAGTGATAACATTACCTCGCAGCACGATGAAATTATTAATGCAAAAGGCAAATGTATTTCAGCAGGATGGTTTGATATGAAGGTGAACTTCCGCGATCCGGGCGAAGAGTTTAAAGAAGACCTTATAACAGGTTGCGAAGCAGCAGCAGCCGGTGGTTTTACGGGTGTTGCACTTATGCCATCTACAGTTCCTCCATTGCAAAGCAAATCGCAGATTGAATATGTGATCAACAAAACGAAAAACAATACGGTTAACGTTTACCCTGTAGGTGCTTTAACCGTTAACCGCGAAGGCAAAGAATTATGCGAATTGTATGATATGAAACGCGCTGGTGCAATTGCTTTCACAGACGATAAACGTACAGTACATGATTCAGGTGTATTGCTCAGAGCTTTGATTTATTCTGAAAATATTGATTCGCTCATCATCACTTTTGCTGAAGATAAAAACTTAGCCATGCAGGGCGAAGTAAATGAAAGTGCTGCCACTACCATGCTCGGTTTTAAAGGTGTGCCAACACTTGCAGAAGAATTAATAGTGGCGCGCGATATACAGTTGAGCGAGTATGCTGATGTGCCTGTACACATCTCATGTGTTTCAAGTGCCAGGAGTGTTCAGTTAATTCGCGAAGCAAAAAAGAAAGGATTAAAAATAACCTGCGATGTAGCTGCTTATAGTTTGCTGAGCGATGATGGTGATCTGAAAACTTTCAACAGCAACTTTAAAGTAAAACCACCATTACGTTCAAAAGCCGATGTGGAAGCCTTACGTGAAGGTATTGTTGACAATACCATTGATGTGATTGTTTCTGATCACAGCCCGCAGCACTTTGAATCAAAAGAAGTGGAGTTTGATTATGCAACCTTTGGCATGATAGGTCTTGAAACTTTTTTTGGAGTAGTAATGAGCAGCATGCAAAACCGCATGGAGTTGAGTGCGCTTATCGAAAAGTTTACAACACGCCCGCGTGCAATATTAAACTTACCCGTTTACCATATAAAAGAAGGCGAACCGGCTGATCTCACTATTTTTGATACAACATCGCAATGGACTTTTACGAAAAATGATATTCATTCAAAATCTACCAACACACCTTATATAGGTATCACATTTAAAGGCAAGGCTGAACAGGTGATTAGCTTTGGTTAAAATTGCTTCGTTATAGACCTTATAGGTTTTAAAAACCTATAAGGTTTTGCTGGTCCGACAACTTTCGAAAAGTTGAAGGAACCTTCCGAAAGTGAAGTGTTGTATTAAAGCCTCGAATTTACACTTTAGACCCATTTTTGATTTTTTATTTAAAAAACCTAAGTCATAACACGCTATTTGTTTTAGATTAAAAACGGATGCCCTTTGTACATATTAATATAATACTACCTTTGAGCACATAATATTTAATTTAATACAATTTTAAAATGAAAAAAGGCAAAGTAAAATTTTACAACTACTCCAAAGGATTTGGATTTATTTGTGACAACGAAACAGGACAAGATGTTTTCGTTCATTCAACAGGCTTAAAAGATGAAATTCGCGATGGCGATGAAGTTACATTTGATGTAGCTCAAGGGAAACGCGGTTTAAATGCAGTAAATGTTCAACGTGCAGCATAAGTAATTTTATCCCAACCCCAAGACTAACCGGCTTATGAATTAAGCCGGTTTTTTAATGCCTTTTTTTATTTTGTTTGCTCAAATAAGAATACGCTGGCTATTGCTATAAATATTGAACCGCTCATGATGCAAAAAACCAATCAAAGTAATACCGAATTCACTTGCCATTTGCACTGCAAGGCTTGAAGGTGCGCCTATTGCGCAAACAATTTTTATTCCTGCCATAGCAGCCTTTTGAATTAACTCGAAACTTGCGCGTCCGCTTAGTAATAGAATATGTTTATTCAACGGTAAAATATTTGTAGCCAATGCTGCACCGGCCAATTTATCTAATGCATTATGCCTCCCAACATCTTCGCGTATCAGCAATAAATTTCCGCTTAAATCAAATAAAGCACATGCATGCAAACCACCCGTGTATTCAAAAACATTTTGCTGCTTTCGCAAAAGTTCAGGTAATTGAATGATTAATGATGATGGAATTTTAATTGAATCAGTTTTAACATCAGTTTCAATAATTGTGCGCACGGCATCAATAGATGCCTTGCCGCAAACACCACAACTTGATGAGGTATAAAAGTTTCGTTCCACACTTTTCAAATCAAAATCAACATCAGGCTGCAACTCTACACGAACAATATTTTCTTTGTTTTCAATCGTGTCGGCATCAGTGCAATATTTTATGCTGAGAACATCTTTTATGTTTTTTAGAATGCCTTCGGTAAAAAGAAAACCGGTAGCGAGTTCAAAATCATTTCCCGGTGTGCGCATAGTAACTGAAATGTTTTTTTGAAAACGATCGTTTTCTTTTCCGCACCCGATGCGGATTTCAAGAGGTTCTTCAACTGCGCATAAATCATCAGCATCATTACTTTCAAATTTGGCATTATCATTTGAAGTAACTTTTTGAATATGAATTGCTGCTACTGATGGTTTTGACATGAAACAAAAATAATCTTTTTCTACCGAAATGTCCTGAGGATCCCGATGATTCGGGAGAAACATCGGGATCAGAATGACAATCGCGGAAATGTTGTCCTGTTGAGTGAAACGAAACATCTTTCTACAAATGGAGTAGTTACTAACCTGCAGAGAAAGTTCCTTCTCCCGAAGCATCGGGATCAGGATGACAATCGCTGAAACGCTGTCATGCTGAGTGAAACGAAACATCTTTCTTCAAATGGAGTAGTTACTACCTACAGAGAAAGTTCCTTCGTTTCACTCAGGATGACAATCGCGCGGCTAAGACAATCCCGTTATCCTTCCATTGTTATCAATATCCATGTGCTCTGATGCAGGTATGGCGGGCAATCCTGGCATGCGCATCATTTCTCCTAAAATAGGAATTACAAAACCCGCACCGGCAGCAAATTCAAAATCGCGAACGTTGATAATAAATCCTGTTGGTCGTCCCACTTTCGTTTCATCATCAGAAAAAGATTTTTGTGTTTTAGCCATGCAAACAGGTAAATTATCGTAACCTAATTCTTTAATGGTTTTAAGTTTTACACGTGCAGCCTTGCTGTATTCAACACCTTCGGCACCGTAAATTTCAGTTGCAATGATTTTTATTTTCTCCTCCGTAGTAATATTCCAATCATACAATTGCTTGAAATTATTTACACCGCTTTCAATGGTATCAACTACGGCCTGCGCCAGTTCAGTCATTCCATCACCACCTTTTGCAAAACCGTAAGCTACTACAGCCTTTACGCCCAACTTTGCACATTCATCCTGAACAAATTTTATCTCTTCCTCACTATCGGTAGGGAAATGATTGATTGCAATCACAGGAGTCATTCCGAATTTTTTCATGTTCTCAATGTGCTTCTCTAAGTTTGCAAAACCTTTTTTCACTTTGCCTATATCCTTAGTGTTATACTCGTCTTTCTTTGCACCACCATGATGACGCAAAGCACGGATGGTAGCTACAATTACCAAGGCATGAGGTTTTAATCCTGCATACCCGCATTTAATATCCATAAACTTTTCTGCACCTAAATCAGCACCGAAACCTGCTTCGGTAACAACATAATCGCATAACGACAATCCCATTTTTGTTGCAATAATGGTGTTGGTTCCTTGCGCAATATTTGCAAATGGGCCTCCATGTAAAATTGCAGGATTGCCCTCCAATGTTTGAACAAGATTGGGTTTAATAGCTTCTTTCAATAGCAAAGCCATTGCACCTTGTGCCTTTACATCGCGTGCAAAAACAGGTTTCTTATCAAAGGTGTAACCGATGAAAATATTTCCAAGCCTGAATTTTAAATCATCAATATTTTTACTCATGCAAAGTATTGCCATTACCTCGCTTGCAGGCGTAATGTTGAAACCATCTTCGCGCGGAATACCATTGGCAGTGCCGCCTGTTCCGATTATGATTTGTCGCAATGAACGGTCGTTCATATCCATCACACGTTTCCAGACAATGGTGCGAGGATCAAGATTTAAAGTACGTTGCTTGCTTTGAAGATTGTTATCAATCAATGCGGACAAAAGATTATTAGCTTTTTCAACTGCGGCAAAGTCACCTGTGAAATGCAGGTTGATATCTTCCATTGGAATAACCTGTGCGTATCCGCCACCTGCTGCACCTCCTTTCATTCCGAATACAGGACCAAGCGATGGTTCGCGAAGGGCAGCGATTGCGTTCTTTCCAATCTTATTTAATCCATCAGTAAGACCAACTGTTGTAGTTGTCTTTCCTTCACCTGCAGGTGTAGGACTTATTGCTGTTACAAGAATCAGCTTGCTCTTTTTTATTTTTTCTTCATTGATTAATGAAAGCGGAAGCTTTGCTTTATGCTTTCCATAATATTCAAGGTCATCGTTGCTGATGCCTGTTTTTGCTGCTATTTCTTTGATGTGTTTGATAGCTGCGCTTTGCGCGATTTCCAAATCGGAAGGGAAAATGTTGCTCATAAATTTTTGGAGTTGTAATTGTTTTGCGAATAATACAATAATATTTTTACTTGAAAGAAGTTCTTCCGACATTGTCATCCTGAGTGCAACGAAGGAACTTTCATGAAATTTGGAAATTGCTTTTGGTTTTTACTATGAATTGTTTTTCAAAGAAATAATTGCGGTTCTACTACAGAAAGTTTCTTCTCCCGAAACATCGGGATCAGAATGACATCGCGTTGTTTAATCATGCCGCAATGCTTCCATCACCCTGAACAAATGCAGCAGGTATGGAAACAATGCATCCATACTTTCCTGTGCGCCTTTTGTTGAGCCTGGTAATGCAAGAATTAAAGTTTCTTTTATTAAACCTCCAATGCTTCGCGATAACATACTGTAAGGCGTACGCATTTGTCCGTAGTTACGCATGGCTTCAGCGAGGCCGGGAATTTCTCTTTCGAGAAGAGGTTTTATTGTATCTGTTGTAACATCCCGGGGTCCAAGTCCTGTGCCACCGGTAAAAATGATCATGTTGTTCTGATCAATTAGCTCAAATAGTTTTTCTTTTATTACTGATGCTTCATCCGGTATAACAACATATTGAGTAATAGTTACTTTAAGCGATTCTAATTTACTGATGATAGCTTTGCCCGCACGATCTTCCTTTTTTCCTGCAGCGATGGAATCACTGCAAACTATTATTGCTGCTTTTATATTTACTCGCGATGCCTCATTGAAATCAGTTTTGCCCCCTTTCTTTTCAATCAGTTTTATGGAATGAATTTCGATTTGTTTATCAATAGGTTTGAGCATATCATAAATAGTCAAAGCTGCAATGGATGCACCGTGCATAGCCTCCACTTCAACTCCTGTTTTATAAATTGTTTTTAATTCAACTGATATAAAAATTTCTAATTCATTGATGTCAAAACTTACAGCAGCATACTCGATTGGCATTGGATGACAATCAGGAATTACATCACTTGTTTTCTTTATGGCAAGCAATGCAGCAGCTTTTCCCATTTCAAAAATATTTCCCTTGGGAACTTTTTTGTTTTGGATTGCATCAATTGCTGATTGACTACTTACCTTAACGATCGCTTGCGCCTTTGCGTAGCGAAGGGTATTTATTTTATTGGTGATATCTACCATAGATTAATGTTGAATTTTGAATGATGACACAAATGTTGAATGTTGAATGTTGAATTTCGAATAATGAATGATGAAGTGCTTTGTTACTTCACTATTCAACATTCACCACTCATCATTCAAAATTATTTATTGACTTTCCATGTATAATCTTCGTCTTCAAAAATTTCTTTTCCCCACACGGGCAATTTTGTTTTTATTAATTCCACCATTTCATTGCAGGAATCAATTGCATCTTTGCGATGAAGGGATGAAGTAAAAACAAAAAGATTAATTTCTCCTGCATTTATTCTTCCCAAACTGTGATACACATGCATACAACTGAGCTGATATTTCGCAAAAATCATTTCTCGCATGTTGTAATATTCCTCCTCCGCCATTTCATTGTAAGCTGAAAATTCAATTGCCTGAACAGTTTTACCATTAATAACATCTGCACGGATTTGTCCTAAAAAAATCTGGTGAGCACCGATATCTTTTTTCGTGCTATGCTTCGCGATTGAATCAGCAATAAACTGTGGACTTATAGCTCCGTCAACAAATATTTTTTTTGATTTTTTTATTTCGTTCATTTTAGAATTGCTATTAACTTCTAAATGTCGGGGAATTCTGTCCTGTTGAGTGAAACGAAACATCTTTCTTCATGTAAAGTACTTTCACCCAGTGTAGAAAGTTCCTTCGCTTTGCTCAGGATGACACCTTTTTGGGTGTTCTCATCCATTCATCAACTCCACCTTTCAAGTTGTAAAGATTATTAAATTGAAATTCGTTTTTCAGAATTTGAATTGCTGCTGCACTTCGTATTCCGCTTTTACAATAAAGAATTACTTTTTTATCACGACTTATTTTCTCTAAATTATTTTCGATGTCAAATAAAGGAATTTTTAAACCACTTAACTCATCAACAAATGGTAATTCATTTTCATCACGCACATCTATGATTTGAATGTTATCTTCATTTTCAAAATACAATTGTAATTGTTCAACTGTTATCTCATTTATCATATCGTTTATTTCACAATCAAAATTATAATCCTGTTTTTTTAATTCTTCAATTGTTGCAGGAGTTACATTTTCCACATCAGGGTTTCTTTCAATTTCAATTATTGATGATTGCATAATGAGCGCATCAAAAAATAAAAGTTTGCCTGATAAAACTTCACCGATGCCTGTGATCATTTTAATCACCTCAGTAGCCTGCATCATTCCAATAATGCCAGGTAACACTCCAAGCACGCCAATTTCTGAACATGATGGAACTGTTCCGTTATCTGGAGGCACAGGAAAAACACAACGATAAGTTGGTCCCTTTTTATTAGCCGTTTTGAAATTAAAAACACTCACCTGTCCCTGGAACTTATGAATGGAACCATAAATCATTGGCTTGCCAAACAAAACACATGCATCATTAATTAAATAACGTGTGCTGAAGTTATCAGTACAGTCAACAATTATTTCAAACTGATTGAAAAGCGCTTCCACATTTTCAACACTTAGTTTTTCATTGTATGAAATAATATTAATGAGTGAATTTTGTTTGTGCAATTTTTCTGCTGCAACATTTGCTTTTGGTTTACCAATATCTTCTTCGTTATATAAAACCTGTCGTTGAAGATTTGATTCTTCTATAATATCAAAATCTATAATTCCAATTGTGCCAACACCTGCTGCAACAAGATATTGCAAAACAGGACAACCCAAACCCCCTGCCCCAATAACCAGCACCTTGCCTTCCTTTAATTTCAGTTGACCTTGCCCGCCAATTTCATTCAGGAGCAAATGCCTGCTGTATTTTTTTATTTCTTTTTCGTTGAGCATTGCATAAATTTTATTGCAGATTCTTCTTAGCCCTCCGAGGGTTCCCAGCCCGCGCGGCTGCCTAACCCTCGGAGGGCTTTAGCAAAACAATTCTTTTATCCTCCCGCAAAAGGCGGCAACAGCGCCACCTCATCATTTTCATTTAAGACTTGATTCCCGCTAACCACTTTTTTGTTTACAGCGATTACAAATTTTGCGTCACGAAAAGTTGAATTCATTTCTTTTACTTTATTCAACAATGAATCAGTATCATTTACACTTTCAATTTCAATCACGCTTTGTTTTGCTGCATCAGCCAACATCCCGAATAACGATATTTTCATTTTTAGCTTTTGTTTTGATGTTTCGCTAAATCTTCAGGAGTGTTGATGTTCGCGAAAGAATTCTTCAATTCATTTTCTGTAAAGTTAACTTTTACTGTATTCAGTTTCTGCAATGCATCCATCATTTTTAATTCTACGTTTTCAATCCATTGTTTGAAAAAATCTTTGCATTTCAAATCATAAACTGCACAAAGTGGCTCAATTTTTTCATCATGTGCAGCAACTAAAACATCTTCATCATTTGTCTGCTTAATTAATTCAGTCAAAACTTTTTCACTTACAAATGGTGCATCGCAACTTAATACTAAATTCTTTTGTGTTGTTGAATTTGCAAGTCCTGTATAAATGCCGCCCATTGGTCCGCTATCTTTTATCATATCAGCATAACAAGGAAAACCGAATTGGTTGTATTCATCACTATTTGTAATGATGATAATTTTATCGGTAAACATTTTGGCTTTATCCAAAATATATTCAACCATCATTTTTCCGTTAAGCATAACAAGTCCTTTATCCTGTTTCATCCTGGAGCTTTTGCCTCCGGCAAGAATTATAGCTGTTATGTTTTTATACACTTTGTTTTCCATTTATATTCTATTTCTTCTGTTAAAGCAATTTTACTTCTCATAAAATTTCCTGAACCGCGGCCAATGGTCTTTCCGTTTTCGTCATATAATGTAGAGTCTGCAATAAACAAATTAGCAGATTTGAATTTCAAATTTCCTACAGATTTAATTATTCCACTGCTCACCGGTCGTAACAACTGCACGTTGAAAGAAACTGTGTAAACAAAAATATCCTGAACTAATGAGTTAACAGCAAAGAACGATGCATCATCAAGCATTTTGAAATACACAGAACCATGTATAGCCATAGCCGCGTGAAAATATTCCGGTTCAATTTTTAAAGTAATTTCTGCCTGCTCATTTGAAATATTGATGCCGACACCTTTAAACAATTGATTATTGATTGGTGCCGATAAATACATCCGCTCCAGTTTTCTGAAATGATTTTCTGTTTCGCTCATTTGTTTTTAGATATAAATGTAATCGGTATTCTCCATGCCACAGCAGAAAACTTAATGTTAAATTAAACATTCCTCCATCATTTCCTTTATAAGAACAGTTACTTTTATCAAAATTTATTTTAAAACAAAATTCAATATTATGAACACATCAGTAGAAAATGAAGTAATGACTACACAGGACGTAGCCGGCAAACTTGTGCAACTATGCCGCCAGGGCAAAAACATGGATGCAATTAATGAACTGTATGCTGACCACGTTATCAGCATTGAGCCTAAAGGGTCTCATGCCGAACGCACAGAAGGCAAAGCAGCCGTTATCGGTAAAAACCAGCAATGGTTTGACATGGTGGAGCAGGTTCACAGTTCAGAAATTTCTGAACCTGTTGTAACAGGTAACCATTTTGCAGTTGCAATGGATATGGATGTAACGCTGAAAGGCAAAGGAAGAAGCCCAATGAACGAAGTATGTGTTTACGAGGTTAAGGATGGTAAAATAGTAAGCGACAATTTCTTTTATACCATAAACAAGTAAAATCGCAAACAGGTTTTTCGTCTGTAGTTAAAAAAAATCCCGCCCCGAAATTTTCGAGGTGGGATTTTTTTTAACCTTTATAACCAAGTGACGCAAGATTGTTTCAGACCATGGGATTTAAGCAGAAGAATCAGTTAAGTATATGGTGAGGAATCACGCAACATTTTTAGATGTTCTTTTAGTTTTTTTCCTCTGCTCCGATTGCGTATCAAAGTAAGTTTCACTTACGGAAAGTTGTCCACTTTTTTTATAGGCTTCCTGGAGCATCTTTTGATATTCTTTAAAATATCCCCATGGATTTTCAGGATTCAGTTTTTTATATTTGAGAAAAAATTTTTTTTCTTCAGGATACATCAGCAGAAGCTTTCTTTCCTCTTCTGTCATTTCAGAAAGTTGTTTAGCAGCAGCTTTAGATCGCATTCCTATATGAATGTCATCAATTTTGGTTATCAGTTCCTTCAACTTTATAATCCCTGAATTAAAATCAGGTTCCATTTCTAAAATTTTTCCTTCATTTAATAATTGACTCAAGTATTTTACTGTTACTGAAAGTGTGTCGTTGTGCGATTTCTTCAAGTTCATTTCTGTTTATTTTTATAGGAGAAAACTTTTTTAAGCTTCCTTCAAATCTTGTATATTCAAAATTACGGAATTTAACGCGGTTTCCAAATTTCTGTTTTAATAATAGTTCTCTATTGTTTAAAGTGTTTGCTACTTTTTCATAATGAGATATAGGAACATATCTACCTTCTCTGCCTCCCCGTTCAAGGTTGGTTTTAAAAGCTCTTACAGGGTCAGCGCTGTACACGATTACTTCTACAGCATATCCCGAATCCAAAGCTGCCTGTATAAAGTCAACAAACTTTTCTTCATTGTTTATAGTTCCATCATATATCAATTCATTTTCGTTTATATTTCCATCGTATATCAATTCATTTTCCAGAATTTTCATTAAGTGTGATGATTTGCCGGTAGCAGGAAGTCCGGCTGCAAAAATTACCGTTTTAATTTTATCCTTATTTCTTTTTAAAGATTCGTAATAAATTTCTTTTGTAAGCATCTTGCAAATCCCCTGATATTCCTGGACATTGCTTTTGTCATAACCAATCGGAGAAAAAAGCTCACGAACCCGATCGGGGTCAACAATGCTGGGAAAACTTGCAATATAATTTTCAACAAGTTGTGCTTTATACTTATCATAAAAAGTTTGCTGTTCCTTAGTGATAATTTCAGCGAGATTCTTTTTAGACATGATAAATTATTGGACTTTTCTTAAGGGCATTTATGGCGGGTAAATATAAAAACAAAACAATGCAGTTAATAGGCAAAGCCTTACATTGAATAAGGAAGATTATTTGTGCCATAGTACTATTGCAGTAAGAGGGTTTAGTTTTCGCAATCCGCATTGGGATACTAGTTTTTTGCACATGGTGGGTAAGACGCCTTACCTGAGCAGCGCCCCAAAAATACAGAATATCACTAAACTGTTTTTGCTTTTTTTCATTTCTTTCTATTCGATAGCTGACCAATTCAGTTTCCGAAAAGAAATTATGAAATGTATTAATCAGTAATAAAATGTATTAATCAGTAATTCATTCCATAACGGATACTATAACCTCAAAGCATTTAATATTCAGGGGCTAATTTTTTTGCAAAAGACACAGAAATGTGGACGCCTATTTACCTCAAATATCATCCAATAATTTTTGAATACTCCAACTTTCTTTATCTTCTTTCGATGGTTCATAATCATCCTCTTCGGTTTTAACTACAATTATATTATCATGCCTTTTATCTAATTGCATAATTAAATTTGAATCATAAATAAAATCTAATTCTTGAAGCATTATTAAACTCTTTAAAGTTGGATTCGACCTTTCCCACCATTCATTAAATTCTGGTTCCGGACAGTCTTCGCCTTCTGATGGGGCCTCCTTAAGACAATCCTGTGCATCATTCTCAGCTTCTTCCTTCCAGCGCATTATCGTTTCATTCATTTCACGTTGAATAATACCTGGCACCCACTTACTTGCAAAAGCAACAAAATTAATTCCATCTAAAAAATCGGCTTTCTCAGCAAACAATAATGAGAGATCTGTCCAATATTTTGGACCTTCTGATTTAATGAAGCTACTACTTAGAATTTTTATGAGACCGTCAACTACTTGATTCCATTGATTGGGGGACCAGTTTTGGTGCTTAAGAAAGAATTCATTTGAGCAAGTTACCGAAATTACCTCATTAATTACTTCTTTAACTATTGCTATTTGAGTTTCTTTAATATTGCTTTTTTTAACTTGATCAGCAAGCACCTTGGAAGTTATTAGCAATGCCGACCACCGTGTAGCTTCTATTGCCCCATTACTTATTTTTTTAATACGTGAAATTAACTCATCTTTTGCAGCAATAGAATCAACTACAACTTCATGTAAACTATCAGAATTATTAGGGTTTTCGAATAAGCTATTTATAATTGAAATAATTGATGACAACGAAGCTAATTTTATATATTGAAGCTTAGATCGGTCATCGGAATGAACCCTTCTCAATACCATATCGCGAACACTTGGATGCTGAAATTGTATTTTAAAATTACCTTCGAAATAAGCAACATCTTTGATAAAACTATTTCTCAATTTTTGTACACATCTATCGAATTCAACAGGTAAATCCAATTCATTACATCTTATATTGAAACTGTTTTTTAAATCTTCATTAGTGGCATTACCTCCACAATCGATTAATGAGATCAATAAGATACGTTCAGTGTCTGATAAATTATCAAATGCTTTACTCCATCTCGCATTAGGATTTTTACAATATTCAATAAATTGTTGTGAAATATTTTCGACCGACATACCATTTTGTTCACAGTCTGGTAAAACATCATCTAAAAATTGTTTAATTCTAAGTGGTGTAAAGTCATTTGATCCTATAACTCCCCATGCTGATTTCTTTATTGCTAAACGAGCAGTTTCTGATAACACACGTATTTTTGTATGATTATATAACATTTCAGCACGTTCCATATATGTATATTGATCAACAGAAATAAGCACATCGTTATCCTTTGGAAATGAAGAAACAACTTCATTCAACTTTGTTCTGGCTAATGCATCTTCTAATATATAACGCCTTGTAGTCCATACCAATTTATGTTTACTTCCTAATTTAATAATCATCTTGGCAAGGTCTCGTGCCCACATTTCACCCAGATCCGACTCAAAAGTGATGGATCCAACAGCATCGTCTGCAATAAATAAAGCAGGCTGATTAATGTCATATGCTTTAAAAAAAGCATCACTGGATCCGCTTATATCAATAACATGATGCCCACTTGCTGCATACCTTAATGCAATTGCATAAGCGATTGTAGTTTTCCCAACTTCAGGTGGTCCATCAAGGACAACGAAATTTTTTTTAGTAAGAACTTCTAATGCACTTTCATAATGTGAATGTCTTACAAATGCAGCCGTTTCTTGTTTTGCAAGTTCTAAAAATGCCTCTGCTTTTTCATAGATGTCACGATTCAAAATTTTTGACAAATCTGCTAATCCTAACAGTTGGGGAAAAGATTGTCTAATTGATTGATTTGTTACTAATAAATCACAAACATCTTTTCCATCTATAATTCTGAATTTTGCAGAGGGATGTTTTGATAAGAATAATTTTTCTAATTTATCTCTTCCATCGCCACTAATGGGAACATTTGTAACAAACAAATAGTTATGAAAGGAAAGTCTTCTTCTTTTTTGAATTGAAACTATTTCAGCTAAAAATGCGGATTGTATCGCTTTCTCAGAATTTAGTGCACCAACCTGACTAGAATTGGAATATTTAACTTGAATTATCCAATCCCCTTCCCATTCTTCGCTTAAAGATGGATATGGAGCTTTCCCTCTGAAAATACAATCTCGTCCGTTATCTTTAGAGCCGCCAAATGCTTCTACTCCTGCTCCTAATATTTCACGCATAAGAGCACCTGTAAGTCTTTCGAAATTGTACCAACCTAATGAATCTAAATTATATGTTAGCATAGTATCTGTCCAATTTTAAGGTGTAGTTGTAATTAACACCATTTCATAATGTTTATTAAAAAAAGTGGGCCAAGCCAACTGCCTGAATATAATGTTCAGTCACAAATGTGCGGCCAGTCCTCACGCCAACAAATAAACCTCCACCATCTCCCCCTTCTCAACTCCTCTATTCCCCGCTTCAAAAAAAACAAGTGCATTTGCCTCGGCAAAAGATTTTAAAATATTTGATTCTTGCCCACCAAGCAATTCAACTATTCCATTTGTAACTTTTGCTTTGAGAAATAAATCTCTTTCGCTTTTCAATTCATAGTTATCAGCTAACGGTATAAATTCTTTTTTCAATTCAATGTTTTTATGTCCGCTCATTTTTCGCATTGCAGGCAATACATATTGATAAAAGCAAACTAATGCCGATGCAGGATTTCCGGGCAATGCAAAAACAATGAATTTTCCTTTTATACCAACAAATAAAGGCTTGCCGGGCTTTTGAGAAACTTTATAAAACAATTCTTTCACACCAAGTTTTTTTAAAGTCTCTTTTACAAAATCATATTTGCCAACGGATATTCCACCAGTTATAATTGCCACATCAGATGCTTTAAGCATTTTTTCAATGTTGTTATAAATCAATTTCTCATTATCGGCAACTGACTTTACCTGCGATGCATTGAAGCCTGTTTCATGCAATGCAGCATTAAGCATGTAGGAATTTGATTCATAAATCTGACCGGGCAATAATTTTTCTCCGGGCTTTCGTAATTCATTTCCTGTTGCAAGAATTGACACTTTTGGTTTGCTGATTACTTTAATTTCTTTTAAACCCATGCTGCACAGCCAACCAATTCCTGAGGCAGTAATCACAGTCCCTTTTTCTAATGCCAATTCTCCTTTGCGAATTTGCGTTGCTTTATAACGAATGTTGCTTCGCAGTTTTATTATTGAAACAGGAACTGATAGTAGATTTTTATCAACCGTAACTTTCTCCTGTATAACAACAGCAGTTGCATTAACAGGAACTGCCGATCCTGTGTAAAGATAAATTGCAGTATTGTTTTTTAATTTGTTTACAGGCTTGTCCCCCGCTTTTACTTCGCCAACTATTTCCAAAATTGCAGAATCGCCTTCAGGCAAATCATCAACACGAACCGCAAAACCATCCATTGCCGATTGATTGAATTGCGGACTGTCATACGGTGATAAAATATTTTGCGCAAGCACACAACCCAAACAATCTTCTATCCTTTTTTTTACGGCAGGTAATTGCTTTATGCTGTTGAACAAAAGTTGTTTTGCTTCTTTAACTGTTAACATGGGGGTGGAATGTGGGGATATGGGAATATGGAAATATGGAAATATGGGAACCTCCTTTGAACTTAGCTTTTAAATAATTTCCATGCTGCAATAATCAGCACAGCGGATAATAAATATTTAAGGGCAACAGTATTGAATTTTTTACTACCCCAGTATGAACCTGCAAAACCACCTAAGCCTGCAGCAATTATCCACAAAACAATCAGCGGTGGAAATGTTACAACACCACTCCATAAACCAACAAGTCCTGAAATTGAATTGACTAAAATAAACGGAGCAGCAACAGCGGCAGCCTCTTTATAATCAGCCCACCTAAAAATTAATAAAAGTGGTGACAATAAAATGCCGCCACCAATGCCAATCATACCGGATATTAATCCAATTACTGCACCTATAATTAAAGCAGGAATCAGGGGCAACGGTTTTTTCTCAATTTGATTTTTGCTGTACATCATCAACATTCGACCTACTGAAATGAGCAAGCACACACCGAGAATAATTTTATATGTATGATCGGGCAATGGAATTTTTGCACCAATGAAAGCGCAAGGCACTGATAAAATTATGAATGGAAAAAACAATTGCTTCCTGAAATAACCTGCCTTATAAAACTGGATGGCAGCAATTGTAGAAACAATTACATTGAGCACTAATGCCGAAGGTTTCATAATAGCAGGGCTGACACCTAACAACACCATCATGCCCAAATATCCACTCGCGCCTCCGTGACCTACAGAAGAGTAAAGAAATGCCAGCACCAAAATCAATAATAAAATAGTGTAAGGTTCCATAATTGTTTTTGCAATGTTATTGAAAATTTGTTAGAAAATGTTGTTGCCACGAAGGCACGAAGACACGAAGAAAATTATCTTATGAAACTTAGTGTCTTAGAGTCTTAGTGGCAAAACCAAACTTAATTCGCACAATTCATTTATTATTGCTTCAATTTTTAATTCATAAAACAAAAAAGATTATGCAAAATTTTGATTTCAAAGAAGATTATATCTTAGAGGATGATTTTGTAATGCTTCGTCCACTGTCGCGAAATGATTTTGAAAACCTGCTTCACTTTTCAATGACTGAACCGGAGATATGGAAGTTTTCATTAATACATGCAGAAGGCGAAGAAGGTCTTAAAAACTATTTAAATTTAGCTTTGGAGGGAAGGGAAAATGAAAAGGAATATCCTTTTATCGTATTCGATAAGCGCGAAAATAAATATGCCGGCAGCACGCGGTTTTATGATATGCAACTTTCCAATAAGGCTATTCAATTAGGTTATACGTGGTATGGTAAACAGTTCCAGGGAACAGGACTAAACAAGCATTGTAAGTTTTTATTATTGCAATTTGCATTTGAAACAATGCAAATGGAAAGAGTAGAATTCAGAGCCGACAATGGCAATGAAAAAAGCAAGGCAGCAATGAAAAGCATCGGTTGCATTGAGGAAGGAATATTGCGCAGCAGCAGACCCAATAGAGATGGAGGTAGAAGTGATACCATAGTTTTGAGTATTCTTAAAGAGGAATGGCATGATAAGGTAAAAGAGCTATTGAAAAAGAAAATGGCTAAAAAATAAATGTTGATCCTGTAGAGACGTTGCAATGCAACGTCTCTACCCGAACGACAAGACACACAGCAACAACAACAACAAATACGGAACAAATGCAAATTCGAAATAATTTGAAATTTCTAAAAATCGTTCTTGCTGGATTAAATCGTTTCCGTATAATTGTTGCATGTGCAAAGTAGAGACGTTGCAATGCAACGTCTCTACCCAAAAATAATCTTCAAGCGAAAAATGAATATGACGACCAAATTAAAATCACTAACCTTAGCAATATGCTTGCTATCAATAAATGCATTTGCACAAACAGGCGCTAAAGAATATACTGCCGGGCATATTTTCTATGTCACGCTTCCCGACTATATGAAAAAGACCGGAGGGCTTAACACTGCTGCAACTATTCAATTTAAAAACACAGTTAAAGATGTTTACGGATTTATTATTGAAGACAATAAAGAAGAATTAGGATTGGTTGATATGAGCTACGCTTCGATTGATGAATTTTATGAGGACTTTATAAAAGACTTTGCATCAGATGAGGAAAAAAGAAAAGTAACAAAACCGCAGTCATTGAAAAAAGGTGAAACTAATTTTGTGGAATGTGATGTTACCTATTATGATAAAGAGGCAAAATCTGACATCTATTACTTTATAGGAATTGCAGAAACCAAAGCTGCATATTATAAAGTTTTATGCTGGGCGACAGTAGCCAACAAAGACAAATACAAGGCTGATTTTCAGAAAATACTTTACAGCATAAGAGACTAACCGGAATAAGATTTTTAAAATCAATTGGACCATCTTGCACATGATGCATTCCTAAACGCATGTTGAGATACAAACTTGATAAATAGTGCGTTCAATTTGAGTAAAAATTTACGCAAAAATGAAAAACCTTAGTAGAAATATGCTGCCAGCGATTACAACCTTATTACCTTCTTTTCCTGAAAAATAAGCTAATAAGGTTGGTGTTGTTATTGTTGTTTTCTACTAAGGTTGAGTTAAAAGATTAAGGTAGATCCCGATAGCTATCGGGTGGACTAATTTATTCTGTTTGTTGCATACTATATTTAACCATCGTACCTGTTTTTCATCACTAACTGCCAAAACTTTATTGGCTATAATTCCAATTCAATAGCCCATTTTCCCTGCTTAGCAAGTTTTAATTTTTTGATGACCACCTGCATTGCATTTTTGATGCGGTAATTCTAATCATATTAAATTAAAACAAATCGCTATGCAAAATTTATTCAAAATTTCAACAGTATTAATTTTTCTATCCGCTTCCTTTTTTACAAGTTGCAAAAAAGATGATAACAGCAGTACCCTTTCTACTAATACAATAGTTACTTCAGGCTCCTGGCGGGTAACTTATTATCATGAAATTAATGATGACCATACCAGTGATTTTAATGGTTACACTTTTATTTTTAACAGCAATGGAACCATAGCTGCAACAAATTCATCAGGAACAACTAACGGATCATGGAGCAGCGATGATAGCAATAATGAAGTTCATATTGATCTTGGCAATATTGATCCGCTGAAAGAGTTGAGCAAAGGCTGGCTGGTTATTTCAAAAACTGAAACTGAAATAAAACTTCAGGATGATAATAGCGCACATACTGAGGAATTGCATTTTACAAAAAATTAAATGATACGGTATGATATAAATCATTGAGCAAACTAACTCAAATCATTTTTTAGCAGTACAATAGTTTTAAAGTTTGCATAAATTATTAATAATAAAAATACTCATGAAAAAAGTTCTATTATTATTTCCGACAGGTATTTTATTTACTGATTCATTCTCACAAACCAACCTGCATTTATTTCTGCAAAATAAAATCAGCAGAAAATAATCAGACTATCAAACTCATCAAAAACTAAATGCAATGAAATGTTTTAAGTTTTACTTTTTGCTTATAATTATGTGCAATTTCTTTTCACCCGCATTATCTGCGACAGAAAAAATTTCTAAGCCTGATGATTCTTTTCTTCAAAACAAAGGTCAATGGCAAAAGGAAATTCTTTTCAAAGGCTCTTCTGCTTCAACCAATGTTTATTTTTTGAAAGACGGCTTAAGCTTTGCCGAGGTTGGCGAAGAGGTTGAAAATCCTGATGGCTCAGAAGATTATCCTTTTTTAGTGTGGAACATGAAATTTGTTAACCCGAATCCGGCAATGGAAATTTCAGGTGTTGGCGGAAAAAAAAGCGTGGTTTCTTATTTATCCGGAAGCGATCCAGGCAAATGGATAGTTCATCCTGAAGAATATTCACAACTTCAATACACCAGCATTTACAAAAATATTGACTTGCATTTTTATGGCAGCGGCAACAATTTAAAATACGACTACATAGTGCATCATGGTGGTGATATAAAATCCATTCGTGCATATTATGAAGGCATAAAAAATCTGTCGGTTAATGCAGATGGCGAATTGGAAGTGGAAACTGAATGGAACACTCAATTACAAAAAACTCCCCTGGCATGGCAATTAATAAATGGTGTAAAACAATTTGTAAATGTGAATTACAAAATTATTAATGACACCACATTTGGTTTTGAAGCAATAAATGGTTTCAATAAAAATTATGATTTAATCATTGACCCGTTATTTGAAATGGTTTGGTCATCATACACAAACATACCGGGTGGAAGCAACAACATCAACTACTGTTTTGCGAATGCCATGGATAATGATGGTAACGTTTATCTTACAGGGTATTCAGATGATAGTTTTCCCATTACACCGGGCGCTTATTCAGGTGCTTCTGGTATAGGTCCCGAAGTTTATATTGCAAAGTTCTCATCGGATGGAACTACTTTAATTTATTGGACTTATTTATTAGGTGAGTCATCAGAGTTTGGAGCAGACATTGCAGTTGATGAATTTGGAAGAGCTTATGTAACCGGTGTGGTTGAAGTAAATATTACGGGACTAACTTCATTTGCAACAACAGCCAATGCTTATCAAACCGCTCACAATGCAGGGGGTGATGCATTTTTAACAGTGCTCAACCCGGCCGGAAGCGGTCTTGTGTATTCAACATTTATTGGTGGAACAGGTGGCGAAACAGCCTATTCTGTTGCATTGGGAGGCAATGGAATCGCGTATATAGCAGGTGAGACTTCCACCGGAAATTTTCCCGTTAAAGCATCTCCTTCATTTCCTACAGGAAGTGCTGATGTATTTGTTGCCAAATTTGATATTAATCAAATCGGAAACAATAGTTTGATTTACTCTGCAAGAATTGGAGGTGGGGTATTTTCTTATTGTGGTGCAAGAAGTGTTGCTGTTGATAATTCAGGAAATGCTTTTGTGACCGGAACATTAGGCAGCAGTTTCGGCACTCCTGCTTATCCAACAACGACTGGGGCTTACAGTACAGTTTATAATCCTGGCCTGGATGGTGGAATGTTTTTTGTCACAAAGCTTAGCAATACAATTCCGGTTACATTAAGTTATTCTACATTTATTGCACCTGGAACAAGCAGTGCAATTGATGTTGACCCTATAACCGGAGATGCATTTGTATCAGGCACAACATACACTTTTGCATTTCCGGTTACTGCCGGTGCACTGCAACCAGTTCATGCAGGTGCCGGAGGAACTGATGCTTTTGCTGTCAGGTTAAATGCTGCCGGAAATGCTTTGGTTTATTGTACTTTTCTTGGAGGTATTGATTATGATAAAGGAACAGGCATTGCGGTTAATTCTGCCGGTGAGGCCTATATATCCGGTATATCACAAAATTCATTTCCAACCTCACCCGGAGCTTATCAACCGAACAACGCAGGTACTTATGATTTTTTTGTTGTTAATTTAAATGCAACAGGAACAGGTTATGCATGTGGCGGTTCTACTTATGTTGGAGGAAGTGATGCTGATTATTCAGGAAGCTTTTATGATTATCCTGCACCAAAAGTTTCCATCAGAAATCACGGTGGCAATAACGATACGATATGTGTAAGCGCAACTTCTCATTCACAGGATTTTCCTACAACACCCGGTGTTTACGGACCCGTTAAAGTAAATGGCATTGCCGATCAGCCCGTGTTTTTTAAGATGACTTGTTTTACAGCCGGTGCAATTCCTGCAATAAATCTAAGTTCAACTGACACTACATGGTGTGATAAAAAGGCAATTGATTTTTTTGATTTATCAGCTAACAATCCCACGTCATGGCAATGGTATTTTCCTGGTGCAACTCCTGATACTTCCTCTGCACAAAATCCACAAGGAATATATTATCCATCTTACGGTTCGTATAACGTTACTTTAGTAGCATGCAATGCATTTGGTTGCGACTCTATAACTTTTACCAATTTCATTATTGAATACCAAATTCCGGCTCCTCCTGTAATTACGATTAGTAATGATACGCTCTTTTCTTCTCCTGCATTCAGTTATCAATGGTACGATTTAACAGGGGCAATTGCCGGAGCAACAAATGACTATTACGTAATCACCCAACCCGGAACTTATTTCGTTTTAATATCAGATAGCATCGGATGCAATGCCGCATCAAACACAATAGTTGTAACAGCAATAAATGATTTTATAAATAATCACAACGGAATTATCGTTTATCCTAATCCATTTTCAACAACAACAACTCTTTCATTCCATTTAGAAAAAACAGGAAATGTAACTGTTACCATATATGACGTAACCGGAAGAAAAATAAAAAATGTTTTCACTGGAAAACTTTCTTCAGGCATACAGGAAATAAAAATTGATTCGAAAGATTTAGGAAAAGGAATTTATTTCTGTGAAGTGAAAACAATTTCAAAGTCATTCAAAACAAAAACTATAATTCAATAAATATAATCATGAAAAAGGCCTACGCAATTTTATCATTGCTGTTATTTATTTCTGTTGCAGCATTCACCCAACCAAACCCCAACTGGAAATATCTCCGCAGTTCAAATACGGGAGTTGGTGGTGATTATATGCAAACCATTGAAATTGACCGTTTCGGTAATAAATGGACAGGCGGCTACATGCCTTTTTGGAGTGAAGGAAGTGTTGCACGATTTAATGATACGGTGTGGACTAACTGGAGCAATTTTGAAGGATACATGCCTGCTGACAGAGTTTATGATATTGCTTTTGATAACAATGACGGTTTGTGGGTGGCAACAAACGGTGTAGGAAACGGAGTTGCTCATGGCGGCATTTCGCATTATGATGGAACCACATGGACAAGTTATACAACAGCAAACTCACCATTGCCAGGTGATGATATGCGTGGAATTTGTGTTGACCATAACAACAATGTGTGGGCTACTTTTTACAGCGTTTCAACTGGCCAGGGTGGTATATCTAAATTCAACGGAACTACCTGGACTATATACACCCCGGGCAATTCAAACCTTCAATCGAGTGTGGTAGATAAAATTGATGTGGATGCTCAAAATAATATTTGGATTGGAAGTAACCTGGGCTTAATAAAATTTGATGGATTGAACTGGATTTTATTTAATACATCTAATTCAGGCATCAGTAACAACGATGTAAAGGATGTTGAATATGATGCAAGTACCAATAAAATTTATGCAGCTACAGGAGCAGCAGTGGATATTTATGATGGAACTAACTGGACACATTTTAACAGCAGCAATTCTCCGCTTTCATCTTCGGGCATTTGGTCTGTTGATGCACGAAACGACAGTGTAATTGTTACAACGGTTGGAGGAAGTTACCTCACTTACATTTATGATGGTACAACTTGGGTTACTCATATTGAAAGCGACCACACTTATGATTCGCGGATTGACCTTGATGGAAATTTCTGGATTTGCGGAATTGGTTTTGTTGAGAAATACGATGGGACATCCTGGACAAGATACACAAGATACAACACAGGACTTACAACTTATTTTTTAGAACGTCTTTTTATTGATTCCAAAAACAGAAAATGGTTTGGCACAAATGACAATGCCGGAATGAGCATGTTTGACTGTCCTGTTTGGGAAGATTATGGTTTGTACAATAACGGTTTGTGGCCTATGCCGCTTACGCTTGGTAACAATGGTTCATCAGCAACCGAAGATATTTTTGGAAACATCTGGATGAGTTATTATGCAGGTGGTATCGTAAAAATTCCTAACGGAGATGTGCATAACCCCGGTGCATGGGTTGCATGGCAGGCAGGAGTTGTACCTAATGCAACCTGCCAGATTATTGCTGCCGACAGCAGCGGTGATGTGTGGGCCGAAGGCGGTTGTGGATTGGCAATTCAATACAATCATATTACAGGTAATTGGATTCAGCATAATTTATACAACATGGGTTTGCCATGTGGAAGTAACAACTACATGTACAATATAAAAGTAAATCCAAACAACAATCAGGTTTGGTTTTGTACACAGGCAGGTATTGCAATTTATGATGCTGGAATATGGACAATCAAATCACAACTAAATGGTGGATTACCTTTTCAAAATACATATTACGATGTGGTGTTTGATACCCAAAACAATGCATGGATTGCATCCGATAGTGGATTGATTAAAATGACCGGCAGCACATGGACCATTTTTAATGAGTCAAATTCATCGCTCATTGCAAATCATATAAGTTCATTGGCAATTGATTCTACAAATACAATTTATATCACTTCCTACACCTACGATTTTCCTTACTTTGGTGGCTTAAACATTTTTGACGGAGTTAGCAACTGGCAAACTTTCAACGCTTACACTACTCCTATTCCGCATCATCAGATAGCTACAGTTGCATTAGACAAACTTGGTAATGTATGGATGACTACACTTGTTTACGGTGCAGTAATTTATAACCCTAACGGAGTGCAGGGTTGGGATTGTATTGACAACTCCTTACAAATTGGAGGAACAACAGGAATTGCATCAACAGAATTATCAGTATCAAATAATCTTTCTGCTTCACCAAATCCATTTTCAACAGCAACAACTTTAGAATTTAATTTATCTGACACAAAAAATGTTTCGATATTAATTATAGATGTCATGGGCAGAGAAATAAAATCAATCGCAACAAAAAATCTTCCGTCAGGAAAAAATAAAATCACAATAGATTTATCAGAATTGAATAGCGGAATTTATTTCTGCAAAATAAAATCAACAGAAAATTATCAAACAATTAAACTCATTAAAAATTAAATACAATGAAAAAGACAATACAAATATTATCACTCATTACTTTTATTTCAATTTCAGTTTTTGCACAAATAGCAAACCCAAACTGGAAATACATCCGTCCCACCAACACAGGTTTGGGTGGTGATTATTTCCGAAACATTGAAGTTGACCAATGCGGAAATAAATGGACAGGTGGTTACCTTCCTTTTTACAGTGAAGGCAGTGTTGTTCGTTTTGATGATTCTGTATTTACTGCATGGAGCAATTTTGAAGGTTACATTCCCAATGCACAAGTGTATGGAATTGCCTTTGACCAAAACAATGGAGTTTGGGTTGCTTGTAATGCAAATGTGAATTTCAATGAGCACGGAGGTGTTGCACATTATGATGGAACAACATGGACGAAATGGGACATGACTAATTCGCCTTTGCCTACTGATTTAATGAATGCCATTGTAATTGACCACAACAACAATGTGTGGGTTACATTTTCTGATTTCAATACCTCACAAGGAGGGGTAGCAAAATACAACGGAACAACATGGACAGTTTACACTCCATCAAATTCAGGTTTGCCAACAACGGAAGTTACCGACATTGATGTGGATGCACAAAACAATATTTGGATTGGAAGTAATTTAGGGTTGATAAAATTTGACGGTTTAAATTGGATAAGCTATACCTCAACTAATTCCGGAATCAGTTTTAATCAGATTAGTGATGTGGAAGTGGACGAGAGTACTAATAAAGTTTATGCAGCAACTACAATCTCCATTGATATTTATGATGGAACAAATTGGTCACACATAAACAGCAGCAATGCTCCATTTGGAAATATTAATTTAACAGAAATAGATGCACGAGGTGATACTGTGATTATTGGCTCATTGGGCGGCACGTCAGGTGCATGGATTTACAATGGCAGCACATGGACTTCACATATTTCATCCGGTCACGTAAAAGATGTTCGCATTGATAATTCTGGATATTTCTGGACTTGCGGAAACGGTTTTGTAGAAAAATTTGACGGCAGCACTTGGACAACTTATTCAAGCATGAATACCGGAAGCACTTCCATGTTGAACAACGATATTTTTATTGACAGTAAAAACCGTGCATGGCTTTCGAGTGATATGAATGGCGGCATCAATATGTTTGATTGTCCAAAGTGGCAGGATTACGGACCTTACAATTACAATCTTTGGAATATACCATTCAGCTATACAGGAACAGGTGCCGGAACCACAGAAGATAGTTACGGTGATATTTGGATGGCTTATAACGGACTTGCAGGTGGTGTAGCACAGGTTGATGGTGGTGATGTAAATAATCCAACTGCATGGCATTTATGGGACAATGCAAATAGTGGAGTGTCATTACAATTTTTGAGAGCAATTGCAGCGGACCATTCCGGTAATGTTTATATCGGTCACAATGGTGATTGCAGTGTTTCAAAATACAGTCATGCAACTAACTCATGGACAAATTTTAGTTTATACAACGGAGGAAATACTATATGCATTTCGGGTGATGGTTTAAATAGTATTCATGTTGATGACTCCAACAATGTTTGGTTTTGCGGAACATTTGGATTAGCCAAGTATGACCAAACCAACTTCACCTATTATACTTCTATCAACACACCGTTGCCACAAGGCAACATTGCAGATATTGCTTTTGATACACTTGGAAATAAATGGATTGCAACCGAACAAGGGCTTTTCAAATATGATGGAACAACATGGACAGTTTACGATACATCAAACACCGGAATGATTGGCAACTGGGTAAACTCATTATTAATGGACAACAATGGAACGCTTTGGGTAGGTTGCGAAGAAGCGGTTTTCCCTCCCTATCCGGCAGGGTTGTGTTCGTTTGACGGAACAACCTGGACACAATTCACCACCACCAATTCAGGATTGCAGGAAAAATTGGTAAGACGAATGGCATTGGATACACTTGGAAACATTTGGGTGCTCTCACATGGAAAAGGCGCTTCGATATTTAATCCAAATGGTGTAGCCGGTTATGATTGTTTAGATAAGACTTTGCAGTCGTGTGTTTCAACAGGCGTTGCTGAATTATCTCAAAATAATAATTTATCAGTCTATGGTTTTCCAAATCCATTTTCATCAACCACAACTTTAGAATTCAATTTATCTGACACAAAAAATGTTTCGATAATAATTACAGATGTGATGGGAAGAATTGTAAAAACAATTTCAACAAAAAATCTGCAAAAGGGGAAAAATAAAATCACGATTGATTTATCCGAATTGAATAATGGAATTTATTTATGCGAATTGAAAAGCGGGACAGATGTTTGGATGCTAAAGCTTATCAAAAACTAATATCACAAGTTTTGAATAAAGCCGTTGCTGAAAAGATGATTTAAATCATTAATAAATTCAAATATGTTTAGTCAATTTGAGTAATAATCAGGATGAGCAATTTGCACAAATACTTCTGTTTTCTATTGATAAAAATGCAGATTTATAAGCAAGAAAAATTATCCAAAAAAAATCCATCACAATGAAAAAGCTAACTGTATTAATTCTTCTAATGCTTGCAGGTTTTCAATTGCATGCAACGTATTCCGTTGACTGGAATAAACCCGGCAACAGTTATCTTAAAATGGGTTCGATGATTGCCCGCGATAAAGCTGACAATGTTATTTTAACCGGCTACGTTCAAGGTGCATCGGCTTACACAAGGAAGTATGATAAGTTCGGAAATCTGAAATGGGAACGCATTGATACTTCGGGCATTCACAGCAATTATGAAAAACTGAAATGGGTTAATGCCGATAACTCAAAAAATATTTATGTGGTTGGATACAGATATACTTTCAGTTCCGGTTCTGATTATCCAAATGCAATTGTAGTTTTAAAATACAACCCCAATGGGTTGCTTTTATGGAAGCAGATTATTCCCGGAGTTTTCAGTCGCGAAGTAAGAAGTGATTTGGATAGCAAAGGCAATTTATATGTTGGAGCAGCAGGAATTTATTCAGGTGCAGCCAATGCAGGTTTTTTGCTCATGAAAATTTCTCCTACAGGAACACTTCTGTTTTCCAACACAAAAAATTTCGGCAGTTATCATTTGTTCAACTCCATGCGATTAAAAGGAAGTCGCATTATCTTAACAGGCAGTTCCGCTATCAATGGGTTTAATCAATCAAATGTGATGTGGGATACCACAGGCACATTGTTATGGAGCAATACGTTATCAGGTTATTCGGGAAAAGATGTTGAATTGGATAACAATGGTAATTCATACATACTCACTTCGTATCCGAACATGGTTTCGGCAACAAGTGGAAATGATTTTGTACTTTATAAATTCAATGCAACCGGAAATCAATTATGGCAGCATAGTTATGATTTTGGAGGAGAAGAAATACCTGTTCGTATGACACTTGTTTCAAACAAAATAAGTCTGATAGGATATGGTTCATTAAGCGGAAGTTACTTCGATTGGATTATTTATCAGGTTAACACAAACGGATTAAAGCTTTGGGATGCACGTTATAACTTAACAGCCTCTAATGATGAAAAGCCCTATTGGATTGTTGCAAAAACCAATGGTGATGTATTTGTTTGCGGACAAGGCGGACCAATGACAACTCAACCAAATGGTTCACAGTATCTGTGTTATGTTACAGCAAAGTTCAGGAATGGAATAATGCAATGGTCTGATACAAGCACATACAATGGCTACATTGGTTATGCAGCGGTACTTGCCAGCGACAGCAGTTTGTTTGTGTTAGGACAAACTTATATAACTGCAATTCATTATCTTGATTACAACGCAACAGGAAGTTGCGGTATGCCTACCTCGGTTACTGCAACAAATGTTGCCTCAACTACTGCAACAATTTCGTGGCCGGCAGTTAGTGGAGCGTATCTGTATCACCTTCGTTATAAAACAACATCAGCAACTACATGGACAGTTATTTCAACAAATTCGCTGACAAAAAATATAACCGGTTTAACAGCAGGAACAGTTTACAATTATAGTGTTGAAGCAATTTGTAACAGTGGCCCATCGGGTTATATAGCTACTCAAACTTTTACTACTACAGGTGTAGGTTATTGCACAGCAGGCGGAGTAAGCAGTACTCAGGATAATCTCTCTTTGGTTTGGATAGGTTCCATTCAAATTGGTTATTCGGGTACGAACGGTTATTATGATTTTACAAACCTAAGTACCAACTTAACACAGGGTGCAACCATAAATGGTTATGTAAGCGGCACCGGAGTTAATAATGAATTTTACCGGATATGGATTGACTACAATCACAACAACAGTTTTTATGATGCAGGCGAATTAGTTTGGGAATTAAATACCACTGCAAGCGGCTGGCTGACTCTTTCATTTGTTGTGCCGGCAAATGCATTGACCGGATCAACACGAATGCGGGTAACTATGAAACGCGATAGCGCACCCGCATCGTGCGGAACATTTGCATTAGGACAAACTCAAGATTTTATGGTAAACATTGTTCCGTTAAAAATTTCAAGTGAACAGTCATCATCGTTACAAGAAAATTTCGATGCTAAAATTTATCCGAATCCGGCTTCGACAATTGCCACAATAGAATTTATTTTAACCGAGTCGCAAGATTTATCGCTATCAATTATTGATGTTACAAGTAGATTAATAAAAACTATTTCAACAAAAGATATTTCATCCGGAAAAAATAAAATTGCTATTGATTTATCAGAATTGAACAACGGAATTTATTTCTGTAAAATCAATTCAAAAGAAAATATTCAAATAATTAAACTCATTAAAAATTAAATAAAATGAAAAACATATTCAGCATTTCAGTACTTGTATTAATGATGATAGTAACATCATGTAAAAAAGATGACAACAGTAATTCCACTCCATCTATCGGTTCCACAGTTCAGCAAGGTAAATGGAAAGTAACTTCATACATTGATAGTGGAAATGATGAAACAAATCATTACACCAATTACGAATTTCAGTTCAACTCTGATGGAACTGTTGCAGCAATAAAAACAGGAAGCACCATAAACGGTACATGGTCAAACGGAAATGACGACAGCCAGCAAAAACTGTATCTAAGTTTCAGCACATCACCGTTTGATGAACTGAATGATGACTGGCACATCACATCTCAAAGCTCTTCACAGATAAAATTAGAAGACGTAAGCGGTGGAAATGGTGGAACAGATTACTTAACTTTTGAAAAAATATAATGCATGAAAAAAATAATAGTCACATTTATTCTTCTGAATCTAACATTCAGTATTTCAAATGCGCAGGCACCGCAGAAATTGTGGGACAGTTTTTTCAACGGAAACCTTAATGGTAAAGATGCTGCCAATTCAATAGTTACTGATAATGCAGGAAATGTTTTCGTAACAGGTAAATCATATCAGTCTTTGAGTACCGGAAATTTCACTACCATCATGTATGATGCAAATGGCAATCAGCAATGGGCAGACCACTATGCAGGCAATCAAACCTTTGCGAAAAACGAAGGAGTTAAAGTGGTAATTGATAATTGGCAAAATGTGTATGCAATAGGAACAGTGGCACTGCATGCAGGCGATATTGCAATAGCGAAATATAACACCAATGGAATAATCTGGTCTCACAATTACGAGCCTTACGCTTTTGGTTCAGATGTTGACTTCGGTGTTGATATTGCTGTTGACTCAGCAGGAAATATTTATGCATGCGGGCAGGTAACTTCAATGGCCGGAAATCTTTGGGATATGTACACTGTTAAATGCGATTCGGCAGGAAATAAACTGTTAGACGAAAATTTCACCAGTGCAAGTGGTGATGATTATCCAACAGGAGTTGCTGTTACACCAGGCGGAAATTTTTATGCACTCACTAACTCATATAATTTTTTTGGAACTGCCACTTACGATATTTTCACCATCAACTACCTGAGCAACTTTAATCACAACTGGGAATCAAAATATAATGGAGCAGGTAACGCAATGGATTACGGAACTTTTATAAAAGCTGATAATTACAATAACACATTTGTTTGCGGAACTGCAGATATGGGAACGAATGATGATATGGTTGTGATGAAACAAAATCAATACGGCACACGATTGTGGGTAACAACTTACAACGGAACAGCTAATGCAAATGATACTGCAATATCAACAAAATGGTTGCCCAACGGGTTTGTCGCAGTAACAGGAAAATGCAAAGAAATAATAAACAGCATAGCAAGAGATGCATTTGTAACGATGGTAATTGACAGTGGAATTATTGTGTGGACAAAAAAGTTTTATGGTTCTGATAGCTTAGGTGCAATACCAACTCAAATGGTAACTGATTTGCAGGGAAATATTTATATCTGTGGTTATGAAAATTTAATTGGCGGAACAAAAAACGGATGCATTATTAAATATGACACCAATGGGAATTTACTCTGGAACATTTCCTACGATGCCGGGGCAAGCCTTGATGATAAATTCAACGCTATTGCACTTGATTACAACAATGATATTTTGGTAACTGGACAAACATATACATCAGCAACAAATGCAAATTATGTTACAGTAAAATATGGAAATAATATAACAGGTGTAAATGAAAATTTATTTCCAACGACCTATGATATTTTAGCTTACCCCAATCCCGTTAAGCCAGGAGGTATATTAAATGTGCAACCAGTTAATCCATCCTCAAAAATTCAGTTCACACTTTTTGATTTATCAGGCCGGGAAATTGAAAAAGGAAATTTGAATTCAGGTTTACTAACGATCAATAATAAAATTTTTCCCGGCACCTATATTCTAAGAGTTAACACCAACGAATGGAACGCCTATAAAAAGGTATTGGTAGCTGAATAGTTTTTCTCAATCCGCTTTTAAAAATAACAGGAGTTATGAAATAAGAATTGGCTAAAGCATTGACAAATCCGGAAGGGGTATTAGCAAGAGGTCGTGCCATGATAATTCACACCGGCTGAGACAAACATTGGAACACAGAAAAATATTTTGAAAATCATCCTTATTTAACCGAAGATGCTGCCATGTATGTGCGCGACCGCAGAGCAGTATTGATGGGAATTGACTCCTATAATATTGATAACACAAAAACCTTCACACAACTTTTCCGGTAATGGATGTTGGGAAGATTAATTTGTAGATAATAAGGAAAATCCTTTTAGTTTTATTGTCGCAACTATTAATAAATTTGAGGTATTGATACAAAAGAAATTCCTAAGAGTCCAAATTTGATCCCATAAGAACACATAGCTTACAACTCAACAATATTTATGTACAAGAATATTCCAACAGAAATAAAAAAATATAACCTCGAACCTTCTGTCCATAAGCTGCATAAACAAGGGTTGGAAAAAAGTGATTTCGGTTTGGATAGTTCGAGTGAGTTGATTGAAAATGGTTTTGGATTGTATTCATCGGCTGATTTAAAAAGTCCGATTGGCCCAATCAAAACTCAGTATTTCAGGATTTCACTTATACGTAAAGGCACAGTTACTTTTGATATTGGCCTTGAAACTTTTCATCCTGTCAGGAACAATATTGTGTTTGGTTTTCCGGGGCAGATATTCTCTCTGTATAATAATAGCAATGATTTCTTTTGTTACTATATGTTGTTTACAGAGGAATTTATTTCATCAGCACTGTTGATGAAAAACAACTGGAATCAATTTCCTTTCCTTAGTTATTCCGGTGTACAATGCTTTCAATTAAATGAAAACGAAGCGAATGAGGTGGAACAATTTATTATGAAAATGAATGATGAAATAAAAAGCCGAAGATCCAATATGAGTGAAGCCATACGATTATACATTCAACTCATTTTAATTGAAGCAGGCAGAAGTTATGGAAATAAATTGCTTGCCAAACAGGGAACAGGTGATACGGGAGAAATGTTGTTCAACAAATTTATAAAACTGGTCAGCAGGGATTTTCTTTCGCATCGCAAAGTGTCAGACTATGCTAACTTGCTTCATATTTCGCCCGACCATTTGAACAGAACCATAAAAACACATTCACACAAGACAGCTCATGAAGTTATTGATGAAATGATTTTAATAGAAGCTAAAGCACAGTTAAAACATTCGCAATTATCAATAGCTGAAATTGCTTACCAATTGCAATTCTCAGACCCTTCTCATTTTAATAAGTTTTTTAAAAAACTATCAGGTTGCACTCCGCTTCAGTATCGGAGCAAATCGGAATAAAACTATACAAAGTCGTTTTTTCACCATAGTTGATTGCAGATTTAGTTTGACTTTTGTTCCGTAAACAACAACACAATTTTAATAATTAAAAAAAAGCAAAATGACAACGGAACAAAACAAAGCAAGAGTAACACGCATGAACAAAGAGTTTATTGAAGCAGGAAACATGGATACATTCAATGAAATCTTTGCACCGGATTTTATTAACCAAACTGCTCCCGCAGGTGCTCCAACCGGGCCTGAAGGCGTAGTCTATTTTTTCAATCATCTTATAAAGCCTGCATTTCCTGATTTGAAAGTAGTGATTCACGACCAGGTTGCAGATGGTGATAAAGTGACAACACGAAAATCATTTCATGCCACACATAAAGGAGAATTTTTCGGAGTGCCGGCTTCAAACAAACCTGTGGTAATGGATGTAATTGATATTATCCGATTACGTGACGGCCAATTTGTGGAACATTGGGGAATATTGGATATGCAAAGTGTAATGACACAAATTACATCTTAGCAATTCATCCATAACCGTGTCTTCCTTAATATTGAAGAACGAAATATTTCAGGCATTGTAAATTTAAAATTATGCATTTTCGCAAAATGCATTTCTTTAAAAACGATTCAACATTTTTATCCCGTCTAACTCTATCCCCGCTACCGCAATGCGTCCACGCTTGTGTGTGCGCAAGAAAACTACCTTTTGACAATTTGTTTAGCTATCTCATCACGTCTTCAATGGTTCATTTGCATTCATCTCTCTTATCCGCATCTGATGTTTTTAATAACACCTTTTCCTCTTTCCGTTCAATACCTTTTCATTACTGATTAAGCACCGAGAGGCGGTTTACAGCCTCCGCTTGCACAGCGACTGTGATAGACCTACTATCATCTTTTATTCAACATTGATTACTCTTACAACTAAGTAATATTTCACGGCACACCTTGCCAGCAGCGGTAAATCACTGCGGTTTTTTTATTCCTTCACAACCTTTCCTTTCTTAATCACTTCTCCCGGTGCACCGGGATTTCTCACTTCGTAAATATAAATTCCTTTTGCAAGTTGTTCTGTGTTTATTGTAGTTGTGTTTGTAAATGTTTGAGTGAGTATTTCTCTTGAAGTGATATCATAAAGGTTTAATTGGAGAGGTTCGTTTGTTTTTAGTGTGGTGTTTAGTTTATCTGTAAATGGATTGGGATAAACTGAATAAACATTTTCTAACTCCGGACTTTGAATTGACACAGTATTACTGCAAATTGTATATTCGTTACCACCAGGTGTGATGGAAGCACTTAAAGGAACATAAGAATTTGTTGATATAAATAAACTCATCATGGGACTTGAAACCTGACAAGGAATTGTATAATCTCTAACTATCAAATTATTTTCAAAGCATCCGCTATTTCCAGCAGAATCTGTTTTTATTAAATAATTGGCTCCTACTGAAAAACTATTTGAAAACCCAAATTGAATTAATCCTTTGTCAAGAGTTTTTTCTAACGCATAACTCGCCTCATATTGGGAACCTCCTCCGTATGATTTTATCCAATTACAAATCCCATTTGAATCCGTATTCATTAAAATTGCTTGTGAATGAGGCGGAATAGGAGCCTGACCTGCAATTACAAAACCCCCATTATCAGTTTGCTCAACTGCTTTCATTTGAATTATTGGTGTACTATAAAGAGTGGTATCTAATCCCAATATTTTAGTCCATAACGTATCTCCATTGGAATCGGTTTTAACCAAGAATCCTCCACCATAGGTCTCACCAACTGCAATAAACCCTCCATCAATTGTTTGCTTTACTGAATAACCCTCATAATTGTATATGCCCCCACCATAGGTTTTATTCCATAACAGCGCCCCGTTTGAGTCAGTTCTTAATAGTAATAAATCACCATCAGTTCCTGTAACAATATATCCACCATCAGTAGTTTGTTGAACAGAATTTGCAAACGTAGTACTGGTTGAATTAAAATAATTGCACCAAAGAACAGTGCCTAAAGAATCCGTTTTCATTAATACTATTGAATTATTTGTACTTCCTGAACTCCCTGCAAAAACATAGCCGCCATCAGAGGCAGAGACGGCAGACCTCACTCCAAAATCTACATCATCCACATAATTTCGAACCCACACTATATTTCCAACGGAATCTGTTCTAATTAAAAATACACTCATATCGTCATTTAAAATACTGCCAATTGTACCAATAATAACATAGCCATTATCTGTTGTTTGATGAACCCAGGAACCGAGTAAGTTATAATTAGGCGCTATAGAATAGTATTTATACCACATCATATTTCCTTGCTCATCTGTTTTCAGGAGTGAAGGGACAATATCAAGTAAAATAAATCCACTATCGCTGGTTAGTTTCCCATCCATAGCCCCGGTTCCTGAATAACTTTTTTGAAATGTTATTACCTGCGAATTGCATTTGATACAAGCTAAAAAGATTATAAGAGTGAAACCCAGTTTTTTCATAGCGATAAAAAATTAAGGTTAATGTTTAAATATCCGAACCACCATGGTTCATTAATCCGTCCAAATATAGTTGGAGTAACGCACCTTTTTATAATATGCGCACCTTTTTATTAAATATTTTAATCCTTAATCCTGTCGTCTAATCATTCCCCGTAAGGGTATTTTTTATTCCCCTAAGGGCAATGTCATAAAGTTAAGGAAAAGAGAAAAACACAAAATGCATCATTAGTTTTGAGGTATCGAATCTTAAAACAAAATGCAGCCTGTGTTTGATGTAAATGTAAAAATCATTTCAGAATTAAGAAGTTTTCTCTGTTCTGTTATAGCAGAAGCTGCACCCGCCTTACTTTACAAAGGATTTAGATTGCAGTGCTTTTAGTAGTGGCATGTATATAGTTAGTTTGCAAACTGAAAAAGAAAGAGTAACACAAAAGTTTATTAAAAATTGAAATCGTGCTAATTCTTCATTCAAAAAAGTCATAGCTTACCCCGCCAATGCGGGGGTTGAGACAATCTGAATATCACTCGCACGTATATTCCAGTATTGTAAAATTAAAATTATGCATTTTCGCAAAATGCATTTCTTTAAATACGGTTCAACATTTTTATTGCGGCTAACCATAATTATTTCCCTCTATCTTCTTGCAAATAATAAATCCTATGCAGGTGACGCGCGTCCTTTATTAGAAAAAGGTTGGGCTGCTCTTGTTAAGGATAATGATGTGGAAGCTTTGAAATATTTCGGGCTGGCTTATGAGAAAGCAGTAGAGCAAAATGATACAGAAAATATTGCCGCGTCATTGCTTAACATGGGGATTTGTTACTACAGTGTAAGCTATACACAGGGACTTGATTATTGTATGCGAGCAATGACTGAGTATAAAAAATTAGAACATACCGCACCGCAAAAAGCCTTAGAAGGACGTAGCCGCTGCCTTCAGCTTATCAGTACAATTTACAACCGCCAGGGAAAATATAAAGAAGCAATTGCATTGAGTAAAGAAGCGATGGCAGGGTTTCCTGCGAAGTACGATACGACAGGATATCTTGGATTAATTTATAACAGTCTTGGTGTTGCATATAGTAATTTGAATATTGACGACTCTTCAGAATATTATCATCGCATGGCTTTGCAGGAAAGATTAACGACAAGCAATTTTGTTTACCTGCCAGGCTCCTATATTAATGTTGCCGAAATTGAATTGAAACATGGCAACAAAGAACAGAGTAGTGTTTATTATCAACGTGCAATGGATATTTCAGATAGTACGGGCAACCGGCAGGCACAGGTGTCATCGCTGCTCGGAGTAGGAAAATGGTTAGTGACTTTTGACAAAAATTATAAAGAAGCTGAAGTAAGCTATCTCCGTGCCCAGAGAATTGCTGATTCATTATCTGATAAATCATTTTATCTCGCAACACTTGAACAGCTTACTGCAATTAAAAAACTGCAAGGCAACTATAGCGATGCTTTGACTTACGAAGAAAAAATGCGGGAGATAAAAGACACTTTGTATTCATGGGAGAAGCAGAAAATGGTGAAAAGTCTTGAGATACAATTTCAGGTTTCCGAGAAAGACAGGCAACTGAAGCTCATTCAAAAAGAAAAAGATATTGCACTACTCACTAACTATATACTTTGGGGTACAATAGGATTTTTACTAATTATTTCTGCCGGAATAATTTTGTTTCTGAAACGGATTAATAAACGCGATAAATTGCTGCTGCAAACAAAGGAAGCATTAGTAACTGCTATTGAAGAGCAAAAGCGATTGAAGGAACAGCAGATGCAAAATGAATTAGAGTTTAAAGAAAGCCAGTTGAGCGCAATGACATTTCAGATGCTGCAGAAGAATGAACTGATGCAGGAATTAAAAGACAGGCTTGAAGCAGACAGCACAATTTCAAAAGATAATGCACTGAACAAAATTGTGAGCAAAGGACTTAATCACGATAAAGAATGGACTGACTTCAATACACATTTTGAAAGCATCAATAAGAATTTTTATTCAAGATTAAAGCAAGCATATCCTGATATAAGTCCCAATGATTTGAAAATTTGCGCATTGATTAAATTGAATTTATCTATAAAAGAAATGGCAGGCATTTTAAATATTTCACCCGATAGTGTAAAAACTGCTCGCTACCGTTTGCGTAAAAAATTACAACTGAATACTGAAGATAATCTCACCGATTTTATCCTTAACCTGCAATAAACCTTTCTTGTTCACCTCGTGAATACGCTTTATTACTGCTTTGTACACCTTATGTACACTTAGATAATTTGGTTAACGGTATTGTGCAGTTGTAGATTTATGCCGTTAATAAAATCATTATTCAAACAATTAAATCTTAAATTTGAAACGTCATGAAAACACTTATTACAATTTTTACAATCGCATTATCTTTAAATGTCATTACTGCTAAAGCACAAATTCCCAACTGTGGATTTGAAAATTTGAATGCAGACAATACCATCAGCAATTGGGGTAATATTTACCTGTTTGCAATTATTATTGATTCGAATGGAGTTTCACACCCGGACTCCATCGTTTTCGACAATCAATTTTACGCTCCCACTAATGATTCTCATAGCGGTTCATGGGCAATGGAAATGCGAAACGCTTATGATTTCACTGCCAACGAAGGTATTGCAGGCAGTGTAAGTGCCGATACTGATTCGGTTTTTATGGGATGGTCTTCTTTTCAAATGATAGAGGTGCAATCGCCACCCACCAACATGAGTTTTTATTACAAATATTTTCCCGTAAACAATGACTCAGCTGTTGCACGTTTATTGGTGCTTGATAGTTGGGCAAACCAGATTGGCGAAGCAATAATTGTAGTCAGTGGAACTGTGAGTAATTATACATCGGCAACAACACCTGTTGTTTATTCTGCACCAGGGGTCGCTGCTTATGTTGTTATGAATTTCAATAATTTTTATACAAGTATGCCAGGAGTAAATCAACCAGGTTTGGGCACACGTTTTTTAGTTGATGATTTATCAATTAATTGGACAACGGGCATAAATGAGGTAAGCACGAATGATGGAATGTTTAATATTTATCCGAACCCTGCAAGCAATCAACTAAATATAAAGACTAACTACAACAAAGAAATTCATTACAATATTTACAATATGTATGGACAGTTAGTTCTTCAAAGCAATTTACAGCCAAGCGATGCAATTATTCCTCTTGATAAATTAATCAATGGACCTTATAATATAGAATTAATAACAGGCAATAAAAGCGAAAGGCATAGTTTCGTTGTAAGTAAATGAAATTGCTAACCGTTTTTTATGCTATTAACAATAATGCCTGCAAATTATAATGTGTTTGCAGGCATTATCTTTTCAAAACTCTTTTGATTTATCCAGCCAAAACTTTTTTCGTTTCATAATCGAATTGCCTTTATATTTGTTAGGCGAAAATCGCGACCTTTTTATTTACTCACATTTAAAAAATATCCCCATGTTAAAAGAAACACTACTTGAAATTTACGAAAGAGATTTACTACAGCTCCAAAAAGAAATTGAGAGTTATGAAGATGAATCTCAAATCTGGATGGTTAAAGACGGCATCAGCAATTCTGCCGGAAATCTATGCTTGCATCTGTGCGGTAATCTGAAACACTTTATTGGCGCCACACTTGGTCACACCGGCTATGTGCGTAACCGCGATGCGGAGTTTGAATTGAAAGACATTCCGCGACATGCTTTGATTGCCGATATTGAAAGCACTATTGAGGCCGTAAATAAATCATTGACCAATTTATCCGAATTGGATTTCTTCAAAAAATTCCCGTTAGAAAAACATGGCAGAGTTGTTACTACAGACTTTATGCTACTACACTTGCTCGGGCATTTGAGTTATCATATCGGGCAAATTAATTATCACCGCAGGTTGGTTTCAAACAAGGAAACAGGAAGCTGGAAACTGGAACCCGTACACTATGAATCAAAATAAAACCATGACTTTATTCAACAAATCAATTGCACTCCTCTTATTATTATCCGGGGTTTTATTTTTTTCATGCAATCAGAAAATTCCTGCACCTTATTCACAGAATGAAAACCCTTTGACTGAATATTTTAAAAGTGATGAAAGCGGTGTAAAAAATGGTGGCATTAAAATCATCCCGATTGAAACACCAAAAGGAAAATTTAATGTGTGGACAAAACGCTTTGGTAACAATCCAAAAATAAAAATGCTTTTGCTTAATGGCGGCCCCGGTTGCACGCATGAATATTTTGAATGTATGGAAAGCTATTTACCATCGGAAGGAATTGAATTTATTTATTACGACCAATTAGCATGCGGCAACTCTGATAATCCTAAAGACACCTCGCTTTATGATCTTGCACGCTATGTTGAAGAAGTTGAACAACTGCGCATTGCACTTGGTCTGAACAAAGACAATTTTTACCTGCTCGGTCATTCATGGGGTGGAATTCTTTGTATGCAATATGCATTGAAATACCAGGATAATATTAAAGGATTGATTATTTCTGATATGATGTCAGACTGCCCAGCTTATGGAAAATATGCAGAAGATGTTTTATCAAAAACAATGAAACCCGAAGTGCTTGATTCAATAAGAATGTTAGAAGCAAAAAAGGATTTTCAGAATCCGCGTTACATGAAATTGCTGATGGAAAATTTTTATTCCCAACACATTTGCCGCATACCGATTAATGAATGGCCTGAGCCTGTAAACCGTTCGTTTGCAAAAATGAATAATGATTTATATGTTTTAATGCAGGGTCCCAGTGAGTTTGGTGTAGGTGGTAAGTTAGCCAACTGGAATGTATTTGATCAATTAAAAACTCTTAAAATACCAACTTTGGTTATTGGAGCAAGATATGATACAATGGATCCTGACCACATGAAAAAAATGAGTGAGCAGGTTCAAAACGGCAGTTATTTATTTTGCCCCAACGGCAGCCACATGTGCATGTGGGATGACCAGGAAGTATATATGAGCGGACTGATTAAATTTATAAAAGCAGTTGATGCAGGAGAGAAAAAAGTTGCAATGTGATATCATCTTAACATACTATGAATGATCAACCTTAAAATTAAATTTAATTTTTTTGAGTAACAGAGCAACTAAGTCCCATCGGGACGACCGTTTGGTAGTAGAAAAACAAACAGACCAATAAAGTTCCGTAGGAACGTCCTTTAAAAAGCGCGACAAATAAAATTTAAACAATCAAAACGAATTACACTTTAAAACAATACTTAAAATTATGGCAAACACTTACTCGCAACTAAATATCCATTGTGTATTTGCAGTTAAAGGAAGAGAAAACATTATAACAAAAAACTTTCGCGATGATTTACACAAATACATGCATGGCATTCTTGAAAATGACAAAGCCTACCCTCTTTCGATTGGCGGCTGGCTTGATCACGTTCACGTATTTTTTGAAATGCCGGTGACATTAAATGTATCAGACTTGATGCGAATGTTAAAATCAACTTCTTCAAAATGGATAAATGATAATAATTATCTTAAAGGTAAATTTCAATGGCAGGAAGGGTATGGAGCATTTTCTTATTCTCGTTCGCAAAGACATAAGGTTATCAATTATATTATGAACCAAGAAGAGCATCATCAAAATAAAACATTTCGTGAAGAGTATTTGGAAATGTTGAAGAAGTTTGAAGTTAAATATGATGAGAAATATTTGTTTGAATTTTATAGTTAAGGAGTCATTGCTCCGGTTATAAAAGCGCGTCCCGAAGGGACTTTTGCTCCTTCAATATTTTGTTGTTACCAAATGGTAGTCCCTATGGGACTGTTTCAATCGCGGATTTTGCTTAAAACAACTTTTTAATTCGGCATAACCCTTTCATCGCTGCTTGCACTCCACCACATAATCTGTTCTTCCATTGCTTCTTCCGATTTGAAACGCGATGGATCATAACATCCTAAAGGAAAATTTGCTGTGCGAACAGGACAGCGGTTGCAATGCGTGCAAGGATTTGCCGGTTTATTAATTCCCTCTTTAAATTGTTTTACAAGATTTACGTTGGCAAGCAGCGGACGTGCCATTGCAATCAAATCTGCTTTGCCTTGCTGTAAAGTCCTTTCTATTAATTCCCTGTCTTGAAATCCTCCGTTTGAAATTACAGGTAAACCTGTTTCATCCTTAAATCGTTTTGCATCATCGGCAGAAATTGCAGGAATATATTTCCAGCCGATGTTAGCAACAGGGCCTAAAATAAATTCAGGTATTGAATTAAAAAATACAGCGCGTAGCCATGCTTTGGAAGTGAGGTGGCGGTTTGCATTGTAAAACATTTTCATTTCATGCACCGGGAAACTGCCGGGGTTTCCTTTCGGATTGGGGAAACCATATCCTTTATCAATGTGCAGATAATCAATACCGAGCGCTTTTAATTTTTTTGCATAGTATAAATTTTCTTTAATCGTATTTCCGAAATACCAATCCTTCAAAGGAAATCTAACAGGCAAACGTATATTCAACGGCTGATAATTATAATCAGCAGCAGACAAGCGAATACCGATTGGAAAATCATCACCAACTTTTTTTCGCGCAGCAATAATTATTTCTTCAAGCAGCGTAAACCGCCTATCAATTGAACCACCGTATTTATCTTTTCTGCGGTTGATGCCCGGATTCAAAAACTGGTGAATAATGTAACCTTTGCTTGCCGTTATTTCCAAACCATCAGCGCCTGCTTCACGCACGCGCCTCGCAGCTTCAGCAAAATTTGAAATGGTAATTTCTATTTCTTCAATCGTCATTGCATGATGACGGTTTTGATATCCATAAAACAAATCAAATAATGTTGATGATGATTTGGTATCTTCTTTTTGTGCAAACAAACTTGTATGCGTTGCTCCACCTGTATCACCAATCTGAATTATATACCTGCAATCAAACTGATGCACGGCTTTAATTGCTTCGGCTAATGGTTTCACAAAACGATCATCACTTAGTTTCGGATATTCCATAGGTGAGGTTCGTTTATCGTTCACGCTGATGGTTGCAGAAATAATTCCTGCCACATCGTTTTCGGCAAAACGCTTTTCAAAGTTTTTGAATGCCGATGAAACCGTGCCATCATAAAACGAAGTACGTCCTCCTATGGATGAACGCATGATGCGGTTTTTAAAATGCAGATTTTTAATTTGAAAGGGTTCAAAGATCATGGTGTATGAGATTATGCTCACCTCACCCCTGCCCCTCTCCAAAGGAGAGGGATGAGTGCGCGGCAATATTTTTATTTGTATTTATTATCGGTAAAAAATTTCAGTGCGCGTTCATTGACTAAATCAGGGTGTTCATTAACTATGAAATGTCCCGTATCGGGCACACGTTCTATTTCAAAATCATCGGTGTATTTTTCATAGCCGCGCAGCCAGCTTAATGATATTGCAAAATCTTTTACGCCAAATAAAATTCGTGTCGGAGTTTTAACATGCAACTTGTGATACTTGCCCAACAATCCTAACGGAAGATATTCGCGAAGCAAAAAATCTCCGTATAATTTTGAAGATGCCTTTGCGCGCGCAGGTTCTTTAAACTGATCGCTGAAAATATTTTTTTCAAAATCAGGCCAGCCTTCTTTGCGCGTGTTGCCTCGTGTTAAAAGATAATGCACATAGTTTCCGTTTCGCATCAGCACCTTAGTGCCAAAGTAAGGCATTGCAATTTTGAACATATAACCTAATTGTATGGTGGCAGGAATCATTTGGTAACTTATCTTAGGCCATATCGGACAAATGTTGGTAGCATAGTGCTGCGAAATTAATCCGTGATTCTTTGCACTTGCTATAAAGCCGATCCAGCCGCCCCAATCGTGACTTAACAGGCGCACTTGTTTGTATCCTAATGCATGAATAAGTTTTACAAGATCATCGGCAAGCTCATCCTTAAGATAACCGCTTTCTGTTACATCACTCCAACCAAAGCCCCGCAAATCTGGAACGATTACGCGATAGTGCTTTGCAAAAAACGGAATTTGCTTGTGCCACATCCACCAATGTTGCGGCCAGCCATGCAGCATAATTAACGGTTCACCTTGCCCCGCTTCGGCTATGTGAATATTTAATCCTCCAATGTCAATATAGCGATGTGTTACTTCTATTCCTTCAACTGGAGGGAATGGGCGGGTGCTTTGGTTGTGCATTGCAATTATTTTTGATAAACTATTTAGAGTGATTGATATGTTGCTGAATTCGCATTTCAATATTACGAAAAATATCAGGTTGTTGGATTTGGGAATTAAGTAATTGGATAAATTGGAAGTTACCCGTGGTTGGTATCCTCGCCAACCACCTCATGCAATACTATCTCTGAAAGTTGGAGGGGATGCCAACCCAGGATAAAATTTTTGAAAACAAAAAGGATAGATACTTTTGTTTATCAATACCTATAACATGAATTCAAAACTTACTTTAAAATTAGATACCGAAATTATTAAGTTGGCCCAATCAGTATCAAAAGAAAAAGGCAAAAGTGTTTCAAAACTTCTTGAAGAATATTTTAAATCATTTAAAAAGCACTCTTCAAAAAAATCTATTGCAACCAAATGGGCAGGTATTGCTGGTGAGAAAAAATTGCGCTCATTAAATGATGACAGGCTTAATCATATTTTAAATTTTAAATTAAAAAGCAATGACAAACAACTCAAAATCAATTCCGGATGGGTACCACAGTGTAACCCCTTATTTAAGTATTAATGGCGCTGCCGAAGCTATTGAGTTTTATAAAAAAGCTTTTGGCGCTAAAGAAATCGGACGTTTATCAATGGGTGATAAAAAAATAGGACATGCTGAAATTGAAATCGGCAATTCAAGAGTTATGCTTGCTGATGCCTTTCCTGAATGGGGAAACAAAGCGCCCGGAGACTTTGGAGGATCACCTGTAGGCCTCTGTATTTATGTTGAAGATGTTGACGCTGTTTTTAAGCAGGCATTGGAAGCAGGCGCTAAAGTTGATAAAGACATGACGGTAAAAGATCAATTTTACGGTGATCGCTCCGGCAGCATAATTGACCCTTTCGGACACAAGTGGACTATAGCTACTCATATTGAAGATGTTTCATTCGCAGAAATGCAGAAGCGTTCTGATGCGATGTTCAGTGAGTATAAAGCAGCTATTTAACTTATTGTGTTTAAAAGTGTATATTTATGTTCAATTTACATGGTATGAAAAGGTACAAGAACATTTTATTAATAGATGATAATGTTGATGACCAGGTTTTGTTTTTAGAAGCATTAAAAAATCTCAACCAGGGTTTTCAATGTACAATAGCTGACAGCAGTCCGCAGGGATTAACAAAACTCCTGGCTTATCAAACACCTGATTTGATTTTTCTTGACATTAACCTGCCTGCTATGGATGGGTTTGAATTCATTAAACATTTAAAAAAAGATGAAAATTATAATCATATTCCTGTGATTATTTATTCAGGTTCAAATGATAAGAATGTTGTAATGAAATCTAAAAAGGCAGGAGCAAGTGTTTTTCTTTCTAAACCTTTTAAGCTTGAAGACCTCGTATATAACTTAGGAGTTATACTTAATTTAGATTTTGAAAGCGAGAACTTTGTTTTTGATTTTTTTACCAGTTAGTATAGAAACAGTTATTATTGTTGATAGAGCGACCGCTTACTTCCTTATCCCTTTCTTGTAATAATCAGTAGCTTCAGTAAGTGTGATTTTAAGATCATCAATCATCAGATGACTTTTATCGCGATGCCATACAAAAACTTTTACAGTTTCTGTGCCGTCAAATTCTTTGGGAATATCTGCTGATGTGTAAACTCCTGTCCATCTGCTTTTTTCAATGATCCATTTGTTGATGGTTGCACTTAACCAAACATAAGCCGAATCATTTTTGATAATTGTAAGTACAAGATGAGAGTCAGTTACCGTATCGGGAGAAAATGCTTTTACACTTGCGTTAACAGTGGTACCTTTATGGTAATGCATTTCGCTTAACTTTTTTTCAAAACCCGGTGAATATTCAAGAGTTGAAATGTCTGCACAATGTTCTGTTTGGGGAAAGTTAACTGTTACCATATAGGCACTGTCATTTGGAGAGCTGGTTTTATCGAAGTTATTGGTAAACTCATAAAAATTTACCTCTTGCTGCGCATTTTCAATTTTATTTTTCGAGTAAACATAAAATCCCGCATTGAACATGTCTTTGCCAAAGAATAAGTAAGGATAGTATGACTGAATGACTTGACGTGCCTGTGGAGGATTGGCCATATTGGTAAAAGCATATATGAAATAAGGCATTTTACTTTCTGATGCTACTTGCATTAATTGCGCACAACCGGCATCGTCAACAGTTCTGTACAATGCAAACTGCTGCGGGCTGTGCATTTTCTCAAAATAATAATTGATGTATGATGGACTCTGCACATTCATAACCTGTGTAATGTTTTTGCTTCCTAACCCTTTATTGTATTTTACAGTAAGGTCAGCCAATTCCTTATACTCACCGAAGTGATAAGTGCCGTAATAATTTTTATCAATTAACGTGCTGTACAAAAGCAATCCGATAAATACAACTGAAGCTAAAGCAGTTTTGAAATTAAACTGTTGTGGCAAAAAAGAAAACAGAAAAAGCAACAGGTAAGGAAAAGCAAACAACATACCCGGCATTTGTAAAACAGGATTGCGCATAACAGAATATATATAACCAATTAAAAATGGAACGATATAAAACAGAATGGCAAGAAGATGAAACCTGTTTAGCTTAATTTGTTTTCGATAAAGTATGAAACACACAACCGGAATAATCAGTACGACAACATATAGCCAGCTATCGTTAAAGAAGTTATTGAAGTATTCAAAAAATGTATTTCCATCAGGCGTGGGCAACCATCCACCCGGTCCTCCCACTCCACCTTGTGCAAGCTGCGATAAAAATATTTTTATATGAGGAAGAAACAATAAAACAGTTAGGATATTTAAGATGAAATAATTTTTAATATCTGCTTTACGAATAAAGAACAAACCTGTAATACCGACAATACCCACTACCATAAGCGCAAAGTAATGGAGGTACATACTTGCTGCACCTGCCAAAATATAGATCAGTTTCAATTTCCACTTTGAATTTACTGTCTTCTCTTTAATTATAAAAAGTTGTGTCCAGCAATAAGTAAAAACTAATGTTGTAAAAAGTCCCATGCTATACATGCGTATCAATTGGCTGTAGAGTAATGGAAACTGAAGTATGGCAAGCGCAGCGGCCGCAAATACTCCTGTTGTTTTATTAATCCAAAGCGCAGCAATTTTATAAATCATAAACACAGCGAAAATCCCACACAATGCAAACGGAAAACGGATTGCAAAAACCGAATCGCCAAAAATTTTAATCCAGTAAAAAATAAAAACCTGCGCCCCTGCCGGGTGAACATCAGGAATTATGCCTTTATTAATGAGTTCAGAAAATGAGGAATAATGTGTACGTGACAACATGCTTAACTCATCATTCATCAAGCTCATTTCCGAAAGGTTATAAAACCGGAGTACAGCAGCAATGAATAAAATGATGATTAAAAAATGTTCTTCTTTAAAACGGAATTGCATGTTGAGACAAAAGATATTTATGCAATGAGCATGATAAACTTGTAAGTTTTCTTAACCTTAATTTTCTTATTAACCTTAGTAGAAATCAATAGCAATAGACTAAAACCTTATTAGCTTATTTATTTTTGCAGCAAAAATAAGGTAATAAGGTTTGTAGAGGGGAATCATTTTTTCTACTAAGGTTTTTGTATTTCAAAGAGAGTAAATTTTTGACCTCTGTTAGCATGTACAAATTAATTCAGTTTTATTTTAGTGAATTACGCTGCCTCACAGCTTCATATAAAACAATGGCAGCCGACACTGAAACGTTTAGTGAATCAACCATTCCACTCATGGGTATGCGCACACGCTCATCACTCAACTTTAAATACTCTCCTGAAATACCGTTTTCTTCAGAGCCTAAAATTATTGCAACAGGTTGCTTGTATGAAACCGCATAAAGATGTTGATCAGTTTTTTCTGTACAGGCAATTATTTTTAAACCCGATTCTTTTAACATCAATACGGTTTTCTTAAGATCATGCTCACGGCAAACCGGAATTTTATGTAGTGCACCGGCAGAAGTTTTTATTGCATCTTCATTAATCTGTGCCGCACCGCGACTTGGAATCACAATGGCATGAACACCGGCACAAGCCGCAGTGCGGGCTATTGCTCCAAAATTTCGCACATCAGTAATGCGATCGAGTATTACAATGAGCGGCTCCTCACCTTTTTCAAATATCTGCGGAATAATTTCATCAATATTATGAAAGGCAACCTCAGTAATAAACGCAACTGCTCCCTGGTGATTTTTATTGGTAATGCGATTTAATTTTTCAGCGGGCACATGCTGATACACAAGATCCAATTCTTTTAATTTTTGTTTGAGCTGATGCATCAATGGATTACTCACTCCTATCTGGATAAAAATTTTATCAGGCTCTTTGCCTGCATCAAGTGCTTCAATAACCGAACGTATGCCGTAGATATAGTTGTTTGTCATGTATTAGTTATTAGTCATTCGTCATTGCGAGGAACGAAGCAATCTGTTTTTGTTTAACGGGTCTTTTACCAGCAACATTTCCGGCTTAAAATTTCAAATTCTCTACGTCACGTTTACAGACTCAGATTCTGAAACGAGTTCAGAATGACGTTTGACTAATTTCCAAATGCATTTCCTTCTCTCCATGTATTCACTGCTGTGTACCAGGGCAATTCATAAAGCTGTGAACGTATTAAAATAAAATCATTCTCAGTAAAGGGATTAAACATTTTAGTGAATTCAAAATTTAATGCGCCTGTTCCTGCTATGTTGCTGTAAGTCCACACTTCTTTTTTATCAGTTTTCTGAACCTTCACCGGCCTTCCCAGAATCATATAAATCATACCACGATCAGTGCGCCAGCCTTCAGTGTAGGATGTAAAATTCCTGTTTGCTTCTTCCATCCTGCCATAATATGCGCTGATAAGTTTTCGGGCGCGGTCTTTATTGCCCGCACGTTCTACCCAAAAACCTTCTATCGCTTCTGCGGTGCTTTTTGCATTGATAATATTATTGTATTCTTTAATAGTAGTTAAATATCTTAATGGTGGAGTCATTTCTTCGGCACGTGCTACTTTTGGAAAATCATCATTAAATTTCAATAAAGTATATCCTGATTTTTTAAGCGTGTCGAATTGAAAATGATAAATGCCGTTTTTAGTAAAATTAAAAACAGTTTCCTTATTTAATAAAGCAGTGTATGTACTATCGCCAGTATAACTAAAATGTAGTGTTGCTGAATTTGAATGTGGCGGTGCGGCAAGAGTTTGTTTAGCAGCAAAATAACGCACGAAAACTTTATCCGGTTGATCACTCTTTGTAAAAACATGAAATGTGTCAACTGATGTAATATGATTTTCAAAAGAAGGAAACTCACTTCCAAGCGGAACTGCCATCATTGAAAACTGATTTTGATTATCATTGTTGTTGCATGACAAAAACCGTGTTGCATTATTCCCGCGATTCAAATCCATCACCATAAATTTTAACAGGTATTGCGTAAGCAATGGTTTTTTAAATACTAAGCTCGCTATCACATAACGCGATTTATCATCATCAATTTTTGGTTGCAAAAACGTGATTGAAGTGCTGTCAAGAAATGATTTTGCAGCATATCCCTCATAAGCATACATCTCAATGCGCACATGTGCATCAAATTCTGTTGAATCATTTTTATAAAGCAGCTCAGATGTGTAAATCTTTATATAAGCGGTTGAGCTATCATTACTAAAATTATAAACAACAATTTTTGGATTGATGGCGCTGCTTTGATACGGGTTGTTGCCTTCATCATTCTCTTTATACGTTTGCGATGATGAATAACATCCATATAAAATACTTATGCTGACAACAGCATATACGGTAACTGTTAACCGGTTAATTTTTGGCCGTGTACCGAATCTCTTTTTGTTAAACCTTAGTAGAAAATAAATTTGTGAAATCAGCAACCTTATAACCTTACTTCCACTGTAAAATAAGGTTATAAGGTTTTGTTCAGAGGAGTGATTTTTTCTACTAAGGTTTTTGTCACTGATAATTTTTTCTATAAATGGGACTTTTGTGCACCCGTCAATTTTCATTGTAACTGTTTTAAAGTGTGAAGGTTAAAAATAATTGATGATACCGAAATGAATCTTGGCAGCACGGATGTATATGGGGTTATCAAACTGCTTACCCAATGCATAATTGAAAGAAAAAACTCCAAGCCTTGTTTCAAATGAAAGTCCTGCACCAAAACCAAACGGATGATCAACTATTAAAGAATCGGATGCCCTGTTCTCATAATACGCTGCGTTAAAAAAAGCTTGCAGGTAAGAACCCTGGTCGAGAATAAAACGGTATTCCATTTTACCAATCACAAATTGTGAAGCCTGGATTGATTGTTCATCAAAGCCGCGAAGTGATCTTAAACCGCCAATAAGAAATAATTCATTAGTAAAAATATTATCGCTCAACAATCCTCCTGCCATCACACCAAGGTTAAGTACATGCCGGCTGCTCAGTTGCACGTAAGAATTAAAATCAAGATCACTTTTATATTGCGTTGCTTTTAAATCAACTGAATCATAAAGTGCAGGATTCAATTTACTATTCTTCTCAATCGTTCGCGTACCGGCACCTGCTGTAGCATCCACTACATATCCCTTGCGGGGATTGTAACGGTAATCCAAATGTTCCTTCTTAAAACCTAAACCGAATGTTTTCTTTTTTATATCAGCATATTGCGGAAGCACTGTACTGTTTTCAAGTCCTTTAGTACTCAACAGGTTTGAAGTTTGCGACTCCACATAAAACTTTAAGTAGTTACCTCCCGACACAAAATAGTTTACACCAAAATTTCCTTTTATATCAACGTAAGTAGTGTCTTGTTTATGAATAAAAAGAGCAGCATCAACACCAAATGGAGTTTGAAACAAAAAAGGGTAAACAAAATGTATATTAAGGTCCTGTGTTTTTGATTTTGGTTGCTGCCAGTGGAAATCAATTAACTCACCATGAGCAAAAGAATTTTGCAATCGCAATCGCAAATCTCCGGTGATGGTAGTTTTTCCTCCTTTGTTATCGGCAGGTAACACCCCAAGTATGCCATCAATCTGGCTGGATTTTTTATCATTCAAAAATAATTTGATGTAACAGCCATCCTTACTAAAAATGATTTGCATGGGTTTTACTTCGCTTACAAAACTAATTTCTTTCACACGTACAGGTATGCGCTTTATTAAACTTTCATTATACAAATCGCCAGGCGATATGTAGAGATAATTGTATAAAATTGTTTTAGAAATTTTTGCCGTTCCGGTAATCGCAATGCTGTCAATTTTAATTAACTGATTGGTTTGAACATTAACCGTTGCCGAAATTGTATTGTTTTCAACCTGCACATTTTTCAATTGCGATGAACCAAAAGGATAGCCGTTGTTCTCACAATAGCGAAGAATATTTTCATGAAGCGAAGCTATCTGTGCTGGAAAAAATATTTTTTTTGTATAACTGTTTAATGACACCTGTCTTACTATATGTTCATTGACAGTATCAAAATCTAACTGCGCCCATTTATAAACAGTACCCGAAAAAAAATGAGCAGTCATCGTACTGTCTTTCGTAACAAAACTATCCACACTTGCCGTGAGATACCCTTGCTCATAAAACTTATTCAAACACACATTAATTATTTTCTTAGCGCTCAGTGAATCAACTTTAACAAGATTGATTGCATTTTTCTTTATAACATCATCCAATAACTTTTGTTCGAATGTGCCCGATGCAATTAGTTTCAAAGAAAAAAATTGTTGTGCTGATGCATCGGTTACTATCATCAATAAAACACTTATAGAAAAAGCAGAGAGCATTTTCATTACGCATAGCTGTGTTTTATTTTTAACTGATGTCAATTGAAATTTTTTTATTCAACGCGCCAATCTATGGGTTTCTTGCCTTGCTGCGCAAGTATTTCATTCACTTTTGAAAAATGTTTGCAGCCAAAAAAACCGTTATGTGCCGAAAATGGCGAAGGGTGTGCTGCTTTTAAAATATAATGCTTAAAAGTATCAATCAAAACTTCTTTCGATTGGGCAAATTTTCCCCACAACAGAAAAATAATTCCCGTTTTCTTTTCACTTAATGTGCGTATAACTGCATCTGTAAATTGTTCCCAACCTTTATTTTGATGCGAACCCGCACTATTTTCTCTTACTGTCAAAATTGCATTTAGCAGCAAGACGCCTTGCCTGCACCAGGGTTCAAGATTGCCACTTTGCGGGATTAGAATTCCAAGATCATCGTTTATTTCTTTGAAAATATTTTGCAATGATGGCGGCTGACGTATTCCATTACTCACTGAAAAACATAATCCGTTTGCCTGTCCTGCACCATGATATGGATCCTGGCCTATAATCACCACCTCCACATTATCAAAAGGCAATTCATCAAAAGCTGCAAATATGCGCTTGCCGGGGGGATAAATAACCTGCCTGGTTTGTTTTTCTTTTTTCAAAAATTCGCGCAATTGTTTGAAATAGTCTTTTTCAAACTCTTCATGCAGCGCTTGTTTCCACGATTCATGTAATTGAACATCTGAACTCATAACCCTTTATAAATTTTGAGTAAAAGTAGAAATTGAAGGGATATTTGGATATAAGGATAGATATTGGGAAACGAGCAAGAAATCCTAAAATCTTATAATCCTATAAATCTTAGTTCAGACAATAATTAAAAAGCCGGTCTAAGTTTGAGAACTACCGACCGGCTATTTGAAAATAATTATTACCCCTAATCCTTATTTCCTTAATTGAAGGAGAGCGTTTTCTAAAGCCTCTCCGCGTAACCCTTGGGCAACGATTATGCCATTTTCGTTAATCAGCCAATTTGTAGGTATAGAATTAACTCCATAAACCTGTGCTGCCTGCGATGACCAGCCTTTTAAATCACTTACGTGTGACGCCCATGTTAAACCATCAGCCTTTATAGCAGCAGTCCACTTATCTTTGTTGTCATCCAATGATACACTGTAAACGGTAAAACCTTTTGCTTTACCAAATTTGGTGTCTTTGTATTTGTTGTAAGTAGCCACAACATTAGGATTCTCCATGCGGCACGGGCGGCACCATGAAGCCCAAAAATCTAATAATACTACTTTTCCTTTTAACGATGATAAAGCCAATGCTTTGCCATCAGGAGTTGTGAATTTAAGATCGGTAGCTTTATTACCAATTTGAGTTCCGGTAACAACACCTTGTATTTGTGCTGTTGCAACGTTGGTTAAAAGTGTAGCAATTAATACTACTAAAGTTGAAATTTTTTTCATGCTTGTTTTATTTTTATAAGTGCAAAGTTAATTTTTACAAATTTAGTAAAAAGTAAACGGCATTACTTTCTCTATATTTTAACAGGTTGTTAAAGATTGGATGAAGAATCAGCGATAGAAAGATGTTTGCTGAGAGCCATTATAAAACTCTATTAAAGTGTTGACCATTCTTACCGCGAACGCCTGATTATTTTATTATCTTTCAAAAAATAATTGCAACCATTATCACAAAAGGAATTGAACAAGTACAAACAGAGCGTTGCCATTTCATCACAGCAGGGGCGCGCAAGTGAAGACACCTTGCGTCAGCGACACAGGGAAACTTGCCGGGAGCGGAGGTAGCATTATTTTTTTATTCACTACCTTTCCAAAAAAATAATTGCAACCATTATCACAAAAGGAATTGAACAAGTACAAACAATTCGTTTCCATTTCATCACAGCGAGGGCTCGCACCAAGCAAGATGCTTGCGCCAGCTTCGTCCACACTATGTCGGAGCGGGGAATCTAACTCAGCATTTGATATTTCAACGCATGTAAAAGAGAATACAATTATTATTACTCCAGTTACAGCAGGTTCAGGAATTTACTTCGCTCGTATTGTTAGTAATAATACTATTCAGGATAACCTCAAGTTTAGTATTAATAAGAACTAATTTATAATTTAAAAGCCATCATGATAATAAGCATATTATACTCGTGATGGCCTTATTTACATTTAAAATGAAAAATTTATTATTTAATTCCGGAAGATGTTCATGTATCTTTTTTTCGCTTTCCATTATAATAGTTCAAAGCCTTAGTGGCCAGCAAATTCAATTTGCTAAAACATATCCCATAACAAACAATTGCCATGCAAATGATTTTATCCAGTTAAATGATTCGGGTTTTATTATAGTTGGTGGTTATAAAGTGCCGGGTAACAGTTATAGGGCCTTAATGATGAGAATTAACAAATATGGCGATACAGTATGGACTAAGCAATTCACCTGGGCAGACGAATTTTATAGCATCGTAGATTTTGATGACACCACATTTATTGTTACTGCTATTTATAATCCTATATCTGTGTTTGCTTTCAATATTAACGGTGATTCCTTATGGTCCCATTCTTATAATCTGTCATTACCTGATGTTTCTGTTTTTATATATAAAACCCAGGACAAAGGATATATTCTCACAAATGGTTCTAATAGTGGTTATCGATTCCTTAAGCTTGATTCTAATTTTATGGAGCAATGGCACGATGATGATAACATGTATGATGGCGGTATCGTATATCCTGATATTGATGATGGTTTTGTTGCGGGAGGCGAGGGTGGCTTTTATCATAACCCTTACACGGTGCAGAGACGAAACTCACAAGGCAGTATGCTATGGAATTATAACTATGGCAATATGCCGGGTAATACTAATGATTATACAGTTAGGAATGTAATTGTACTACCCGATTCTAATTATTTGGCAAGTTGCGATGGCTATGATTGGAATTTAATGAAAATTGACAGGAATACCGGGGATACAATATGGACAAGAAGCTATCCATTCTTTGCTCCATTTGGTTTGTATAATATGCTTCCGCGAGGTAGCAATATCAATAGCACAGATTACTTCCTGGTAGGAAGTGGCTATATTTATAAAATTGATACTGCTGCCGACACATTGTGGTTTCACCCTATTTTTGATTCTAAAAATTTGAAAACCACAAATGATCATGGCATTGCTTATTGCGGTGCTTATCTTGTAGGTGCGAGTCAACTCCTCTTGTTCGTTAAATGTGATAGTATTGGTAATACTGTTATCAGTTCTGTCTTCAATCCTGAAAACAACTTTCAACCCCTCACCATATACCCCAACCCTGCCACAGATAAACTTTATATAAATGCAGGCACTATGATAAATGAAAAGAGGCTGCTTTTTAGTTTAACTGATTTACAAGGCAGGAGTGTTTTAAATGAGCAGTATGAGGCATCGCTACCAATAGATGTAAGCACGCTACCGGGTGGCATATACATTGCTACGCTTAAAGGAAAAGAAAAAGAAGTGAGGGGTAAGGTGGTTATACAGCGATAGGTTAAAAGAAAGCCGCCCGGTGAGGGCGGCTTTTTTAGTTACAATATAATTGCCTTATTCTTATACCCTTTTAATCTGCGCTCCCAATGCCGCAAGCCTTTCATCAATGCGTTCATAACCACGGTCAATCTGTTCAATGTTGTTGATCACACTTTTGCCTTTTGCAGATAAAGCAGCAATAAGCAAAGCAACACCGGCACGTATATCGGGCGATGTCATTTGAATACCGCGCAAAGCATATTTGCGGTTTAATCCGATAACAGTGGCGCGGTGCGGATCGCACAGAATAATTTGTGCACCCATGTCAATCAGCTTATCTACAAAGAATAAACGGCTCTCAAACATTTTTTGATGTATCAGCACAGTGCCGCTGGCTTGTGTGGCTGTAACGAGCAAAATGCTTAGCAGGTCAGGTGTTAAACCGGGCCATATTGAATCAGCAATGTGGAGAATGGAGCCATCAATAAAAGTATCAATTTCATAATTTGTTTGTGCGGGAATGTAAATATCATCACCACGAAACTCTATTTTAATTCCCAATCGCTGAAAAGTGGAAGGAATAACACCAAGATGCTGCAGCCCTACATTTTTAATAGTGATCTCCGATTGTGTCATGGCAGCAAGGCCGATAAAACTGCCTATCTCAATCATATCGGGCAACATGCGATGCGTGCAACCTTTGAGTGAAGTTACACCTTCAATGGTGAGCAGGTTAGAACCAATGCCAGTAATTTTTGCACCCATGCTGTTAAGCATTTTGCAAAGCTGCTGCAGGTAAGGTTCGCAGGCTGCATTGTAAATGGTTGTAATACCTTCGGCAAGTGTTGCGGCCATTACAATATTTGCAGTGCCTGTAACTGATGCTTCATCAAGCAACATGTAAGCGCCTTTCAGTTTTTTTGCTTCAACAGTGAAAAAACTTTCAGATGCATCAAAATTGAATTGCGCACCAAGATTTTGAAAACCTATAAAGTGCGTATCTAACCTCCTGCGACCTATTTTATCGCCACCGGGTTTTGGAATGTTCGCTTTGCCGAATCGCGCAAGCATAGGCCCCACAATCATAATTGAACCACGAAGTGCAGAAGCCAATTTTGCAAACTCTTTAGTTTCAAGAAAATTCAAATCAATATCCAATGCTTCAAAAGTATAAGTATGATCACCGCTGTGCTCCACTTTTACACCCATTTTTCGCAACAGGTCAATGAGTTTATTTACATCCACAATATCAGGTATATTGCTTACGGTAACTTTTTCGGGCGTAAGCAACACTGCGCTGATAATTTGCAAAGCCTCATTCTTTGCGCCTTGGGGAGTTATTTCACCTTTGAGTGGTGTGCCTCCTATAATTTCAAAACTGCCGTTCATTTATTATTTGGTGTTGAAGTTTAATTGCTGAAAAATCAGCAGTTGTAAATAAATGAATTATCATTAATGATTGCGAGTGAATGCTGTAAAAACTTTTCAACGGATTTATTCAAAAAAAAACGAAGCCTCAGCTTCGTCTTTCAATTCAGGAAATTTATTTCCTTTTCTTTTTGCCACCGCCACCTTTTGGTCCGTTATTTTGATTTTTGCGTATGTTTTTCATCACCATATTCATACTCTTCTTCTTTCTTAAAGGTTCTTCTTTGGGCCTCATTTCAAAAGTATCAGCTAACTTAATCGAATCTTTTATGATGATTTTATTATCGCTTAACTCTTTCAACTGATCAAAGATCAATTCATTTTCTACCGTATCCCTGTTCCAGTGCAGGTATTGCATCTTCATAAAATTGGCAACATCACGCACCAATGCATCCTTTGTTTCACCTTCTTCAAGTACAGCTATTTCTTTAATTACATTTTGCATTACCCGTCCATAATGCTTGTATTTAATGCTGTTACCGGGATATTTGATACGCTGGGGCTTTACCTCGATATTTTCAGGCGATGGTTTTGGAAATGGCGAATCAACATCCAATTTAAAATCAGAAATCACAAACAGGTGATCCCATAATTTATGTTTAAAGTCAACAATATCGCGCAGGTGCGGATTTAAAGTGCCCATTACATTTACAATGGCCTGTGCAAGCTTATTGCGCTCATCGCGATCTTCGATGGTGCATGCATGTTCCACCATCTTTTGTATGTGGCGGCCATATTCAGGCATTATCAAATGATTGAGTTGCGTATTGTATTCCATCTTGTGATCTGCTGATGCTGAGTGTTGTGTTTTGATGATTTTAATTTTTAAAAATGTGAAAATATTTTCGTGCTAATTGGATAAAACTTAAACGTTATTATATTTATTGTATGATTTGTGAAACTGAATTTATTAATTCTGAATTCTAATTGGGGGGAGGGTTACTTTTATACTTTGAAAATTAAAAGTGTGACAAATGTACGATAAACCATGAATTAACAAGAAATGCATTTCAGACCTGTTGCATAGTAAGCGTTTCTCCTGAAATTTCTTAACATCAGTTCACTCTTAAAACTTTTGCGGTAATTTTTTGATCAGGAGTATTGATTGTTATAAAATAAATTCCTTTAGATAACGCGGCAGGCGAAATTTCAATATTGTCTATGTCAGAATAGTTAAAAGAATTTATTTCTCTGCCTGTAACATCATTGATATTAACTACAACATTTTTTTCAGTTGTATTAAGATTAATAATAAGATTACCGGTTCCATTTGCAAAATCATTGGTGTTTAATAACTGAACAGGATTGCTAATATCACCTAACTCATTAATTGCCGCAAATGTGCAAGCACCTGTATATAAGCCACGCGCAGTAAAGCGGTCGCAAAGATTAAAAAAGTTAGCTCCCCCGGTAAGCAATGAATCAGCTTGTATAACCAATAAAGCTGCATCCGGCATAGTCATGTTATTGCTCCAACTGTATAACGACTCATACATTATTTTATCTGTGGTGTTTTTTCCAACAAGACCCCATATTTCCATCATTACTGCGCACCATATTTCACCATCTGCATGCACTTCGTTAACTAAAGCCTGCGGATAATGTTTGGTGCCATTTGCAGGACGTCCGCTCCAAAATTCATTAAAACCATCCCATGTAAAAACCTGGTACCAGTGATATGGATCAATAT
>JBDTRM010000021.1:0-36038 GCA_039931675.1 Bacteroidia bacterium
TTTTTAGCAACGGCTGCTTCCATATATGATTTACGAATTATGATTTACGAATTGAGAGTTTTTGATTGAACGGATTAACAGTTTATCCTAACGGAACAAATGTAGAGTTTAATAGTTTATTCAAAAAGGTCAGTACAATTACTACATTATGATTTTAGACCTGGAACTTTGTCATTATTGAAATTTTCATTTCATACTATCACTGTTAAACATAAAAGGCAGCAAAAGTTTCACACTATCAAGCACAATTATTTTTCCTCCATCGGTAATCATAATCATTCGAATGTTTTTGTGATAGCGATGTTCATACTCAGCCATCACCTGTCGGCAATCACCGCAAGGGCTTACAGGGTGCGGAGTTTTTGAAGTATCAATAAAGGCGGTTACTGCAATTGATTTAATTGTAACATCAGGGTATTGCGCACCACTTGAAAACAGAGCAACACGCTCGGCACACAAGCCGCTTGGGTATGCAGCATTCTCCTGGTTGCTACCTTTTACAATTACACCATTGTCTAAAAGCACTGCAGCGCCTACGTTAAAGTGAGAATAGGGTGCATACGCTGAACTAGTTGCTTCCATTGCTTTTAGCAGAAGATTTTTGTCTTCGCTTTTCAATTCGTCTATTGAATTGTAAAGTTCATATACAGTTTGTTGGGCGATTACTTGCATTTAAATTAAATTTTATCAAATTTGAAGTCCGAAGATTTTCATAACATTGCGTTAACATTGAAAAATGTTAATATCTTACTGTCTGAAAATAATCAGGCATTGCAAAGAAGCAATATTAATTAAATAAACATATTTAAACCATTAACAGTAATCATAAATAAAATTAAATAGAGGATGAAATCAAAAAATTTTTACACATCATTAATTATTGTTTTGCTGCTTGGCATAAGCAATCTTAAAGCACAGGTGGTAATCAATGAACTGTCATGCTCCAACCTTTCTCAGTTTGTTGATAATCACAGCGACTATGGTGATTGGTTCGAATTATACAATACAAGTGCAACTGCGATTAATTTAGGAGGTTATTACCTGAGTGATGATTCAGCGAGTAATATGAAATGGCAGATACCTGCGGGCGTTACAATAAATGCCAACGGATTTCTAAAGTTTTGGGCATCTGGTCGCGATGAGGTGGTCGGCACAAGTTATCATACCAACTTTAAACTCACACAAACAAAAAACAACAAAGAAGATTTAACACTTTCCGATCCTTCTGGGGTAATTGTTAACCAGGTAAAATTAAGTGTTGAAACCCAAACCGGTCATTCTTACGGTCGCACTACCAATGGTGCAGCTACCTGGAGCATATTTACAACGCCTACACCGGGTGCTTCAAATAATACTTCCACTCCTTATTTAAGGTATGCCGCCAAACCTGACTTCAGTGTACCTGCAGGATTTTATCCATCAACTCAATCAGTTGTAGTTTATACTGCTGAGCCTAATTCATCCATTCATTATACCATTGACGGGAATATCCCAACAATCACATCAATACTTTCTACGGGAGTAGTAAACATTACGACAACTAAAGTTTTAAAAGCGATTACTTACAGCACCGACCCACAGATACTTCCAAGTTTTATACGATTTGACACTTATTTTATTAATGTTTCGCATACAGTGCCTGTTGTATCAATTACCGGAACAAATCTCACGCAACTTGCTAACGGCAGTGGTACTTTAACACCATTCGGTTCTTTTGAATATTTTGATACAAGCCAGGTGCGCAAGGCAAAAACTTATGGTGAGTTTAATCGTCACGGACAGGATTCATGGGCTAACAGCCAGCGTAGTCTTGATTTTGTTTCGCGCGATGAAATGGGCTACAATTATGCTATTAAAGAACAGCTTTTTAAAGTTACTCCGCGTGATGAATATCAGCGCGTAATTTTAAGGGCCGCAGGAGATGATAATTACCCTGCCGATCATCACGCTGCAAATGCAGGCAGCGCTCACGTAAGAGATGCTTATGTGATGAATCTTTCACATAGCGGTGGGCTTGATCTTGATGTGCGGCTTGGTGCTAAATGTGTAGTTTATCTGAACGGGAATTATTGGGGCGTTTATGATTTGCGTGACAATCCTGATGACCACGACAATACTAAATATTATTACGGCCAGGATAAGTATCATTTGCAATTTATTGAAACCTGGGGTAATACCTGGGCGCAATATGGAGGTGCCCAAACCTTAACTGACTGGACCAATTTCAGAAACTTTATTATGAGCAATAACATGACTGATTCTGCTAATTTCAAATATGTAAGTGATCGTTTGGATTTTTTAAGCCTGATTGATTACGTAGCTGTAAATTCATTCGTAGTTTGTTCTGACTGGTTAAACTGGAACACCGGATGGTGGCGCGGTACTGATAGCACAGGCACGCATTTGAAATGGGGTTACATTTTATGGGACAACGATGCTGTGTTTGATTTTTACATTAACTACACAGGCATACCGAGTACAGCGTACAATGCTCCACCGTGCAATCCTCTTGGGCTAACCGGCAGTTCCGATCCTGAAGGCCACATCACTATGCTGAATAAATTACGAACCAATCCCGAGTTTGATCAATTGTTTATTAATCGCCAACTTGATTTATGGAATACCACATACAGTTGTGATTATATGCTTCCCTATTTGGATAGCACCGTTGCAGTAATTGATCCTGAAATGACGCAACATGCTGCACGATGGGCAGGCACTTACACCGAATGGCAAACCAATGTAGCTACACTTCGAAATTTTATTGTCAACCGATGCGCATACCTTGCCTCAGGGTTTACAGGCTGCTATGGTCTTACAGGTCCTTTTAATGTTGTTGTAGTTACTGATCCTCCAAATGTGGGAACGGTTAAATTTAATACTCTTGATATAAAACAATTCCCATGGACGGGCCAGTATTATTCCGGTGTTAACACCACCCTTGAGGCTAAACCGGACACTCTTTACTCATTCGTAAACTGGAGTTCAGGTAGCCAGACTTTTAGTCCTAATAATACTTCAATTAATTCAACTGTAAATCTTACAGGCACCGATACCATTGTTGCACATTTTACTTTGTCCAATGGTATAAACGAACATTCCGGCTTAGTTCCATCACTTGAAGTTTATCCTACAGCGTTTAATATTGAAACAACTGTTTCATTTAATTTACCGGCTACAGTTCCGGTTAGCTTAAAAGTATATTCAGTAATCGGCAATGAAATAACATCGCTTGAAAATTCGGAAAGTGTAATGCCTGCCGGTCGTCACAGTTATAAATTAAATTTTGAAAAAACACAATTGCCTGCCGGTATGTACATTGTTGAATTGGTAGCAGGTGGTTACAAAAAAACGGAAAAGCTGGTTTATACTCCACGTTAAATTTTTATTTATAAAACTGATTTTTTTTGCTATTATTAAACACAAGTAATGATGTGAATCCGGAAATAAATTTTTTGCCACGAAGGCACGAAGGCACAAGGAAAACTTTGGTATAAAACTTTGTGTCTTTGTGCCTTCGTGGCAAAGATTGACATCATCAATAATTTAAAAACTCATTAGCCATGAATCGAAATATTATATTTTCAATTTTTACTGTTTCGCTTGCAATTGTTTTTGGAAGTTGTCATGCTCAAAAAACAAATGCCACAGAAGCGAAGAGCATGAAACTCAGTAATGAATGGGCATTTCAAGGTTTCTTTAATGATGGCAAATTGGTTGTTGATCAATCCAAATCAATAGAACTTACAATTTCACCTGATGAAAAATTCTTTACAGGCAATACCGGTTGCAACGGTATGCGGGGTCCAATAATGGTTGAAGCAAATGGAAAAATAAAAATTGGCCCGGTGGAAAACGGACGAAAACATTGCCCGAATAGCGAAGCTGAAAAAAAATTATTGGAAGCGCTTGATTGTGTAACTGATTATAAAATTGAAGGTGCAATTTTGAAATTATATTGTAATGAAAAATCTGTCATGCAATTTGAAAGTTACAAAAATTAAGTAAGAGTAGCTACAATATTTTCATCGGTTAAAATTATTTTGAACTGATTTTCTACACCGTTAAACAAAGTACATCTTGTTTAGTCTGATTTAAGATTAAACAAAATACAAAATGAAAAAATCATCACTGATATTATTTCTTGCCGTTACTTTATTTTCAAAATTATCTTTTGCGCAATCGCCATATTCAACCGATGGCGATAATACATTTAACAGCAATGCCATTCACACAGTAAATTTATATTTTACCGATCCCAATTTTTGGGATTCATTAATGGCTTATCATGCAACTGATGAATGTTACCTGGGCGCTGTTGATATTGACGGAACTTATTTTGATTCGGTTTGTGTTCAGTTAAAAGGCAACTCTTCATTCAATTCATTGCCCGGGGTTAAGAAGTCAATCAAAATTCAATTTGATGAATATGTGTCGCAAAAATTTGATGGATTAAAAACTATTAATCTCAATAACAGTTTTAAGGATCCCACCATGATGCGCGAAAAACTGATGAATGACTTTTTAAATGCACATGGTATTCCTGCTCCGCGATGCACCTATGCAAACGTTTATATTAATGGCACGCTGTGGGGATTTTATGCCATCTGCGAACAGGTAAATAAAACTTTTCTTACTTATCGTTTTGGTGATAATGATGGCAATTTATTTAAAGGCGATCCGCATGGGGATTTAAAATGGAAAGGGAGTTCGGCTTCATTATACTATAATGATTACGAGTTAAAAACAAATGAAACTTTAAATGACTGGAGTGATTTGGTACACTTGCTTGATGAATTGAACAACACACCAACAGCAAATTTTCACGATTCGCTCGAAACAGTTTTGAATACTGATTTTGCAATTAAAGCATGGGCTGCCAATAATATGTTCGTAAACCTTGATTCCTATCTTGGCTCAGGACACAATTATTATATTTATCACGATACCATCACCAATAAATTTAATTGGATAGCGTGGGACGTAAACGAAGCATTCGGAAATTTCAATATGGGAATGTCGCTTACGCAGATAAAAAACTTAAGCTTAACATATATAAGTTCACCTGCAACAAGCCGCCCGTTAATAAATAAGATGTTGCAAAATGTACCTTATAAAACTGCTTATCTCGATTATTTGTATCAATGGATTGCTTATGATTTTTCGCCTGCCTATTTCTATCCTAAGATTGACAGCATTGCAAATGTGATAAGACCTTATGTTTATGCTGATCCCAATAAACAATTTACCAATGCCAATTTTGATTTTAATATTGATCACGATATGGGAAACATTCCGGGATTAAAAGATTTTATAACTGATCGTAGCGCAAGTATTATTCAGCAGCTTGTTGCTTTAGGTTATACTTCAGCAGGCATCAGTAATCAGTTTAATCCTTTGATTAATATTTATCCTAATCCTGTTACAGATAATATCATCATCTCAAATTTAGATGTGAAAAAAAATTACACAATAAGTTTGATGGATATTACCGGAAAAAAATTAATCAGTGTTCAATCATCAAATAATACCCAATTAATTATCAGCAGAAAAAATATTGCAAGTGGTATTTATGTGATTGAAATAAATGATCAAACAACTGTATCTGAAAAATTAAAAATTATTTTACAATAACAATTTCAAATCGGCAATGAGTTTTAAAACTACATTTCGCATCTGAAAAAATTAAGATCATGAAAAAAATTATCTCTTTAACTTTTGTTCTTTTTACAATCATTGTAATTTCCTCATGCAAAAAAGAACCGGGCGAAGGCGGCACTTCAAGCATTAAAGGAAAAATTATTACGCGCGATTACCAGGGAGCATTTTTCCCCGGTTCAACATTCTATGTTGAATATCCGGAATTGGAACAGGATGTTTACATCATTTACGGTGATGGTACTACTTTCGATAATCGAACCAGGACGAGCTTTGACGGATCGTATGAGTTCAATTATTTACGCAAAGGTTCCTACCAGGTTTTTGTTTACAGTGACGATACAAATTTTGTGGCACCGGCACCAAGCGGTAAAGTTGTGGTTGAGCAAAAGGTTGAAATCACAAAAAACAAATCGGATATTACTGTGCCCGATATGATGATTATAAAGTTGTAGGTACATCCCGATTGCGCTTTTATATAGAACAAATCAAAAGAATACAATTTGAGTTTCAACAAAAGCATACTTGATCAGTTTACACCTATCTCACTTAAAGAGATGGATGCCGCTGCTTTGCAAGACAGGATGGATAGGAAGTTTGCTTTTCATATTTCAAAGCTTGAAGAAATATTGACTGCGCTTACGCCATTTTATAAAATACTTGAAGTGAACGGAGTGAGGTTAAACCGATATGAATCTTATTATTTTGATGATGATAATTATTCTTTTTACCGCATGCATCATAATACACATGGCAACCGGTTAAAAGTACGTTTCAGAAGGTATGCTGATTCTGATCTCAATTATTTTGAAGTTAAAATCAAAACCAATAAAGATCGTACTATCAAAAAACGGATTAAAAGTGATAACATTGAAAAGTCGCTTTTGGGTGACTCAAAAAACTTTTATGAATTGCAAACTAATCGCGGATCAGATGGTCTGGAGCAAAAAATAAGAATTGATTATACCCGTATTACATTGGTGAGAAATGATTTGGCCGAACGTGCTACTTTCGATTTGTTTCTTACTTATAAATCAGGTGATAAAACAAAATCATTCAGCGACCTGGTGATAGCAGAAGTTAAACAAAGTAAAATTGATAACAGTTCGCCTGTTACAAAAATGCTGAAGTCATTGCACATTACTGAAAAATCATTGAGCAAGTATTGTATCGGGATTTATGAGCTGCACGATGCCGTGAAGAAAAATAATTTTAAACCGCAAAGACATATCATTAATAAAATCTTAAGTAATATAAATTATGGACATTGAAGTATTTGATAAATTAGGAGACAAGTTTTTTCTCAGGTTGCTTGTTGATGTTGTTTCAATAATTGTTTTGATACGATTTGTGTATTTCAAAATATACCGCAAGAAGGATTTTTTCTTTACTTTCTTTATGTTCAATATTACCATCTTTATAATTACCTATTTATTGAACAAAGTTGAAATGAGCATGGGTGCTGCATTCGGGCTGTTTGCAGTATTCTCTTTACTGCGCTATCGCACAGAGAATATCTCTGAAAAAGACATGACGTACCTGTTCATAGTGATTGCAATCGGGTTAATAACGGCCTCCATTAAAGGAACCTATTTTGAAAGCCTTTTTATCAATTTTATTATCATAGGATTTGCTTTTTTCTTAGATGGAAACCTGCTGCTAAAAAACGAATTGGTGCAAACTGTGCAATATGAAAACATTGAAAACATAAAGCCGCAAAACAGCGAAATATTATTGGCCGACCTTAAAAATCGCACCGGGCTTGACATACACAAAGTAAGTATTCAGAATATTGATTTTCTTAAAGACACCGCAGAATTGAAAATCTACTATTATGAGGTTACAAAAAACGGTAAACGTTAAGTTTTAAATAACTCTGAGATAAATAAACCCGAAAAAAAATGAGAGCATTTATTAAAGCAATATTTTCATCGCTGTGTTTTTCATTTTTCATTCTCCATTTTTCATTCTCCCAAGAGAATGATGCAGGCCTGTGGCTTACCGCGAGCGTTGAAAAAAAACTCAATAAAGATTTTAAGGTTGCTCTTACTGAAGAGTTTCGATTTAAAGAAAACTATTCTCAGCTTGGAACTTATTTTACCGATGTATCACTTCAGTATAAAATTTCTAAAAGTTTCAACGCCTCTTTTAATTATCGCTTTATAAAGAAACTGCAGCCCGACCTTACATATCAAACCCGCAACAGGTTTTATTTAGACATAGCTTACCGCTACAAGGCTCATAAATGGAATTTTATTTTAAGAACACGTTTACAGGATCAGTTAAAAGCAATAAGTATTGAAGAACAGTATAGCGAACCGGAATATTACTGGCGGAATAAACTATCGGTAAAATATTCTGTAAAAAAATTCACTCCATATATAACAGGTGAGATATTTTATCCTCTCAATAATCCGAAAGGAAATGAGATAGATGAATGGCGCTGGAGCATAGGAAGCGATTATGATCTGAATAAGAAAAACACCATTGGCGGATATTTTTTAATTGATAAAGAAATTCACGTAAACAATCCTCTAACTTCATTTATCATTGGATTGGAGTATGGTTATGTGTTTTGAAAATAATTTGCCGTCCTTACTCTGATTACCGTCATCACTGGAATATAGATTGCTCTCATTACCGAAAAATATTAATATGATGGCGTGTACTCAGAAACATAGTAGAGAAACGCTGCGCCACACGAAATAAATCAGACGGTATAATAAAAGTTTTACTTTAGACTATACCTAACAAAGTCACGATAGTTACATGGAGGAATTTTTATAAGTTCCCTTTACTGTATTATGTTGAAACATATATAAATTCGAAAAATAAACCTTTAAACCTTTATACTATGAAAAGTTTAATTTTATTCATGTGTTTATTATTCACAGTGAATTGCAGTTACAGCCAAATGCCTTCTTATCAATGGGCTAAAAGTGCCGGTGGATTAGATTATGAATTGGGATTTAGCATAACAGCCGATGCTAATGGCAATAGTTATGTTACAGGGTATTTTGGTAGTCCGAGCATCATTTTTGGGTCTTTCACTTTAAATAATAATGGCGGTAATGATATTTTTATAATAAAATATGACCCTGCCGGTAATGTTATTTGGGCTAAAAGTGCCGGTGGGGTCGATTATGACTTTGGAAAAAGCATAGCAACAGATGCCCTTGACAATATTTATGTTACCGGAATTTTTAATAGTCCGAGCATAACTTTTGGGGCTTTTACTATAAATAATAATGCTGCCGGTTCTAATGATATTTTTATTGTAAAATATGATACGGCTGGAAATGTTATTTGGGCTAAAAGTGTAGGTGGAATATCAGATGACTCAGGAATTAGTATTACAACAGACGCAATTGGCAATAGTTATGTAACCGGAAATTTTCAAAGTCCAAGCATTATTTTTGGCGCCTTTACTTTAAATAATATTGGAAATGGTGATGTTTTCATAGTAAAATATGATACGGCAGGTAATGTTATTTGGGCAAAAAGTGCAGGTGGAACAGACTATGAATTAGCATATAGCATAGCAGCCGATGCCAATGGCAATAGTTATATTACCGGATATTTTCAAAGTCAAAGCATAACTTTTGGACCTTATACTTTAAATAGTAATGGAAATGCTGATGTATTTATAGTAAAATATGACACCGCAGGTAATGTTATTTGGGCTAATAGTGCCGGTGGAACAAATTATGAAATGGGATATAGCATAACAACTGATGCCAATGCCAATAGTTATGTTACAGGATATTTTGAAGGTCCAGGCATATCCTTTGGATCCGACACTTTAAATACTAATGGTTTTAGTGATGTTTTTATAGTAAAATACGATACGGATGGCAATGTAATTTGGGCTACAAGTGCCGGTGGAACAGATTATGACATCGGATATAGCATAACAACAGATGCCAATGACAATAGTTATGTTACAGGTATTTTTTACGTAAGCATAACTTTTGGGTCATTTACTTTAAATAGCAATGCTAATGGAACTAATGATATTTTTCTTGTAAAATATGACTCTACGGGAAATGTAATTTGGGCACAAAGTGCCGGTGGAACAGGTTATGGGGTTGGACATAGCATAACAACAGATACCTATGGCAATATTTATATTACAGGAGGTTTTAGCAGTCCGGAAATAACTTTTGGGTCAGATACTTTAACTAATAATGGTAGTGGAGATGATATTTTTATTACAAAACTTTCTGCATGTTATAGCACAAATTCAACATTGAATTTAACTACATGCAATACCTATACATCGCCAAGCGGAAATTATACCTGGACAAATTCAGGTACTTATACCGATACCATTCCTAATTCAAATGGCTGTGATAGTGTTATCACTATAAATCTTACTATTAATAATTCTACTGCTTCAACCCTAAATGCTACAGCATGTATCTCCTATACTTCCCCAAGCGGAAATTATACCTGGACAAATTCAGGAATCTATTTCGATACCATTCCTGGTTCAAATGGATGCGATAGTATTATTACACTTAATATTACGATTAATACTGTAGATACAAATATTACTGTAAACGGAGACACACTTTTTGCAAATGCAGTACCGGCAATCTATCAATGGCTGAATTGCGATAGTAATATGATGCCAATTACAGGTGCTGCAGGTCAAAGTTTTATACCTGTTGCAACAGGTAGTTATGCAGTTGCCGTAACACAAAACAATTGTACAGATACTTCTTTTTGTTATTCAATTACGGTTACGGGAATAAATGAAAACACTTATGGAAGTAACCTGGATATATACCCCAACCCGTGCAACGGAGTATTTTCAATTTCAACTGCTGAACTAAACTATAGCACTACCATGTACGATATACTGGGCAACATCATTTACGAAGGCAAAAACGAAAAAACAATCAACCTTGCTGCGCAACCAAAAGGAATCTATTTCATTAAAGTTATTACTCCCTCAACCAATGCAAAGAACTTGGGTGAGGTCTATTCCCAAAAAATAATCATACAATAGCGCATCGTCCGTTCGCTCTGATTCACATTCCATTCTTAAAAGTTTATCGTTTAACGCTGCTGGCCCGATATAAAAAAAGAAAGTTTACACTTTGTAAATTATGGCAACAGCATAAGCATTAACACCTTCTTCGCGCCCTACATACCCAAGTCTTTCATTGGTAGTTGCTTTTATTGAAATATCATTGGCACTGATTTCCATTACAGCCGAAAGTGTTTTTTGCATGTTTTCAATATGCGGGTTAATCTTTGGGCTTTCAAGCGCAAGTGTTGCATCAATATTCCCGATATAATATTCATTTACTTTAAGCAGTCTTACCACCTCTTCCAAAATGGTTTTACTGTCAGCATCTTTATATTTCGGATCCGTGTTTGGAAAGTGATTGCCGATATCACGTAAGTTTGCTGCACCGAGGAGTGCATCGCATATTGCATGAATTAAAACATCAGCATCTGAATGACCCAGCAAACCTTTATTGTGTTCGAGCTCTACTCCTCCTAAAACCATTTTACGATTTTCCTGCAATTGATGGACATCATATCCAAATCCTATTCTGTATTTCATATTATATTTTTTTGAGATTAATAATTCTTTTATTTCAATAACTGGAAGGCAATTAAACTTGCCACGTATGCCAAAGCGCCCATGTACAGAAATTGGATGACCGGAATTGTCCAGCTTCCTGTTTCGCGCTTCACAACTGCAAGCGTACTCATGCACTGCATGGCAAATGCATAAAATAACATTAACGATATACCCACTGCAAGCGAATAAAACGGCTCCCCTGTTTCAGGATTTTTTTCAGCCCGCATTTTATCCCGAACTGTAAGCAGGTTTTCATTGTCTTTTCCAACACTGTAAATGGTACTCATCGTTCCCACAAAAACTTCGCGTGCTGCAAATGAAGTGATCAGTGCAATGCCAATCTTCCAGTCAAAACCTAAAGGGCGTATCACTGGTTCTAAAACTTTTCCCATAATACCTGCATACGATGATTCCAATTTTTCAGACTGCATTTGCTGTGTAAGTAATGTCGAGTCTGCTCCCGTTTTTGCAAATGCTGTTTCATATTTCTTTTCAATGACATTATATCTTGATGACGGGCCATAACTTGAAAGCACCCATAGAATAATTGAAATAGCAACTATTACTTTACCGGCATCAAACAGAAACACTTTTACTTTATCTAACATGGTGTAAAGCACGTTGCTCCACCGCGGTGCACGATACACAGGCATTTCCATAATATAATAAGATTTCTCTTTTGATTTAATAATAAACTTGAGTACAAACGATGCAAACAATGCTGCAAAAAAACCGATGAGATACATCAGCATTAAAACCAATCCCTGCGTATTAATAAAACCAAAAAGCATCTTATCAGGAATAATCAATGCAATAAGCAATGTGTAAACAGGTAAGCGCGCAGAGCAGCTCATTAAGGGAACTACAAGAATGGTGATAAGTCTTTCCTTCCAGTTTTGAATAGTGCGTGTACTCATAATAGCAGGCACTGCGCAGGCTACACCGCTTACTAATGGTATTACACTGCGTCCGTTTAAACCAAAGGTTCGCATCAGCTTATCCATAATAAAGCTAACGCGAGCCATATATCCTGTGTCTTCTAATATGGCAATAAATGCAAACAGCAAGGCAATTTGAGGTATAAAAATAATTACGCCACCAAGCCCTGCCAGCACTCCGTTTACTAATAAATCATTTAACATGCCATCAGGAAGTATTCCCGATAACCATTGGCTGGTATATGCAAAAGTGGTATCCACAAATTCCATAGGATACTTGGCCCATGTAAATATTGCCTGGAACATGATGAACAGAATCGCCAGGAAACTAACATATCCCCATATACTATGCGTAAGCACGCGATCTATTTTACTGCTGAATGATGCCTTGTTTTCGAGCAGCGGATTAGTTACACAAGCTTCCATTACTTTGGTAATGACCTTGTAACGTTCAAGGGTTTCAATGGCCTGTAGTTTATAGGAGTCGAAAAATTTTTCTTTTAATAATGATTCAACAAAATTTTTTTCAGCAGTATTGTTTTTGAAAACAGTAATGTCGTTATAGTTATTGGCTATAAGAAAAGCTGCATAATTACTTTTAAAATGGTAATGCGATCTCAGCGTATCAACCACTTCGGGCGCAATGTTACGGCAGTCTAAAAAATCTGCTTCAACTGTGCTTTGTGCATTAATCATTTCGCGTTTCAACTCTTCAATGCCTTCATTTTTACGTGCATTGATGCCGATCGCTTTTACACCTAAACTTGCATTGAGTTTTTCAAAATCAATATTTAACCCCGATGCTTTTACAAGATCTATCATATTAATTGCAAGCAGCATGGGTATTTTAAGATCAATTACCTGTGAACATAAAAACAGCGAGCGTTTAAGATTGGTTCCATCAGCCACTACTATTATTAAATCAGGATAATCCGGATTGGCGCTATCACATAAAACCTGGAAGGGAATTTTTTCATCCAATGCTTTTGGATATAAACTGTATGTGCCGGGCAGATCAGTTATTTCTGCAACAAAATTTTTCCCCTGTGCATCAACCAAAGTACACGTGCCTGTTTTCTTATCAACCGTAACTCCGGGAAAATTGGCTATTTTCTGGTTCATCCCTGTGAGTGCATTAAACAGGCTTGACTTACCGCTGTTGGGATTACCTACTAATGCTACTTTGATACGGAGGCTCAATGGAAATTATAAATTGACAATGGGCAATTGACAATAGACAATTGTCAATCAGATGGTGAAAGAAAAATATTTTTCTCAGTTATCGAAAATATTTATTCATATTTAACTACAATGATTGTTTGCGCTTCTTCCATGCGAAGACTCAAAGTATAGTTAGCCACCTTTATTGCTACCGGGCATCCTAAAGGCGCATGCCGCGAAACTTTTATTTTTTCACCGGGCAGGCAGCCCATCTCCATCAGTTTTAATTTTGTCCCTTCGTTAGTAAACGAATCTATAATTGCACTCTCACCTTTTGATAAATCTGATAATCGCATTTTGATTACTTTTTTTGCTGTTTTCGAAATCACATTTGCATGCTCATCACCATCTTTAGTTTTGTTTACCATCCCTTTAAAATGTTTGCTGATACAACGTTTTGATTCAAAAACCCTATTTAGAATGATTCAAAATAGAGTTCAAACGTACATAAAATTGATTGCGCTGCAAAAGTTTTATTAAACTTTCAAATTTTTGGTAAAAGTGTAGTAATGCATTTAATTTTAAAATGATATAAATCATTTAAAAAAAATCAATTTGTTGAAAAACGATTCCATTTCACTGGAGTGCTGATTTTTGTTTAAACAATTGTTGATAGTTTTTTCTACAGGTTTAAACCTCATCATACAATGCTTCTACTTTTGGCGATAACGAAAAAAATCTCAAGCAATGAAAAAATTACTGATCCTGTTAGCAATTGTCGCCATGTATTTAACCGCATGTGTACCTGCAAAACAATACAACGATTTAAAACGAAAAAGTGAAATCTGCGAAGCCGATCTAAGTCGAATGAGTGCTGAAAACCTTGCCTACACTACTAAAAACAAAGAACTGGAATTACAAATAGCGCAGTTAAATGATGATATAGATCATATAAAATCAGAGATGAGTGATAAAACAAATGTGATGAAAAAACTGCAGGCTGATTATGATGTGATGAGCGAAAATTATAATCGTACGCTAACTGAAAGCAGTACCAAGCTGAAAACCAAGGATGATGAAACAAAGAAAGTATTAGGCAAATTACAGCTAACACAACAGGAATTGTTTAAGATGCAGGATGAATTAAATGCAAAAAAGAAATCGCTCGATGAAGCCACAGCAGCTTTGCAGGCACGCGAAGCAAAGGTGGCTGAGCTGCAAAAAATATTAAATGAAAAAGACAGTGCAGCAAGTGCATTGCGTAAAAAAGTAACAGATGCATTAATAGGATTTAATAATAACGGCCTCACTATACAACAACGCAATGGAAAGGTATATGTAAGCATGGAAGAAAAATTATTGTTTGCATCGGGCAGCACTGAGGTGGATAAAAAAGGAGTGGAAGCATTGAAGCAATTAGCCAAAGTACTCGAAGAAAATAAAGATATCAATGTGATGGTAGAAGGACATACCGATAATGTTCCCATTGCAGGCGGACCGATAAAAGACAACTGGGATTTAAGTGTGCTGCGCGCCACATCGGTAACTAAAATAATGTTGTCAAGTGCAAAAATTAATTCAACCCGCATTGTACCAAGCGGGCGCGGTGAGTATGTGCCCGTTGCCAAAAACGATAACGCTGAAAACAAAAGAAAAAACCGAAGGATAGAAGTTATCTTAACCCCGAAGTTAGATGAGATATTGAAGGTGCTGGAGAATTGAGATTGTCTGCACACTCAACTTTCTGAAGGTAAAAGTAAAGCGGGATAGCATCCCGCCCCTTATAAATGCGTTATCATACAGTCAACTTTCGGAAAGTTGAAGGAACTTTCCGAAAGTAAAAAACCGCTACTGTATCATTTTTTAATAACCATGACTCTATCCGCAATAGCATCTTGCTTACGACAAACTGCAAAATAAACCCCTGCACTTAATTGTGAAATATCAATTTTCAGATTTCGCTCATTGCGTGTTGCAATTGTTTTAACCGTACGACCAACTGCATTCAGAATTTTAAATGACACTGTACTTACCGGAATGTTTTATGAATAGGTAAATCAAATAAAAGCAATACGGAGTACAACCAATAATCTATTCCAATATTAATTTTATTGAAGATTACCTTGCTGATGATTTCAGCACCTATAAATTTTGGGTTCCACATTTTTATGTGGATGATTTAAAAATATCATCAGACATTAAAAAGCAGATATGCCGGTGAATGTGTGAAAGCTTTTTCGGGAAAGAAGATTCAGTAAATAGTTTCCAACGGAGTTCTTTGATTCGGGTTCAAATCCGTGTCCTAAAAAAGTAATATTCATTCTTGCCGGTAAAGATTGTTTCATCAAATGTAGAAATTAGGCCAAGAATTTTTATTTTATTGAAATGTCAATAGCGTAATTCCTCCATAGTTGCCAGGTTTTATAGTTTGCACTAAGCCAACTGCCGGGTTCGATATATTTTGTTTTTTTTAAAGGTGTTGAAATCGTCAACTAAGGAAGTTACGCAAAGAAAAGGATTTGTGGTTTAGGAAAATGCATCGGGTACTATTGCACTGCAAAGCCGGGAAAGTGACACGCCTTACCACAGCGACACAGGACACTTTGCTACAGGCGGGGGAATTACCTTAGAACAAATTATACAATTCCTTTGTCCATTTTCTATTGCATCACTTTCGCCAATAGAAATCAAGAGTTTTTTAAGTCCTCTTTATACACTGCTGAAATCTTATTCTCTTTCATGTTTAATATTTTACAAATTTACCGGTGGCTGCTTACCTTGTTCCCAAAGCGTATCAAAAATAAATTCCTTGTATCGTCTTTGAAAATCTTTGTCTTTAGAAAATTTTTTAAAAATTTCTGTTTGAGTGAAAAGGTATTTCTGCATCAGTTCCTCTAACTTTTTATCCGAAGAAATTTTTGCGTTTTGTTTGTCGGGTGAAGTAACAATTGCATCCATCACTTTTGAATCTGCTTTCATATCAGTAGGAATTTGTTGCGTTAAAATTTCATTCACCTTGTCCTTGTCTGTCCAGTCAATATCTCCGAATCTCTGATTGAAAACTTTTAAAATATTTTCAAGCGTGTCTAATTCGGGTTCGGGTTTGCCACTTGAAACATCCACCGGAATCGGGTCAACAAATGATGGCTCTGCTGCCAACCAAATTTTTTCAGTGCCTTGCTTTGATGGGCGGTAACTATCCATGTCAATGGTTTCAATAATTCCTTGTGCAAGGTCTTCATTGTCTTCAATAATTAGTTTGGGAACAAGCAATTTTAAAAACCACCACAACTGTTCGTAGTAAGGATTTTTAAAGTCAATAATTCTTGTCAGGTAACTATACACACGAAGAAAAGATTTTGCTTTCGCTTTGAAATCAATTTTTTTGTCGGTGTTTAATTCATTGGAAAAAGCAAATGCAGAAGCATCTAATATCGGGTCAAGTTGATTGCGTTCAACTCCGTTTGCATATTTCTCAAAAAAATCTTTTACCTGATGGTCGTAAAACACTTCATAGTTTTCCATCTTGTCAACCAACTCATTTAATTTATTCGGGTTGGTTTCTTCGCTTAAAATTGTTGAAGTATAAAATGGGTCAAACGCTTCTTTTATTTCTTCGGTTGAATTATAAAAATCTAAAACGAAAGTGTCTTTCTTGTATGGCTTGTATGCCCTGTTCAATCGTGAAAGCGTTTGCACTGCCATTACATCTCTCAACTTCTTGTCAACATACATGGTATGCAAAAGCGGTTGGTCAAAACCTGTTTGATATTTATTTGCCACAATCAAAAAACGATATTCGGCTTTCTTAAAGTTTTTAGGAATATCATTTTTATAGCTTACGAAACTATTCATCTCGGTTTCGGTGTATTCAACTCCCTGGTAAGTTTTCTTTCCAGAGAAAGCAACAATCGCTTTGCATGGAGATTTTATTTCTTTCAGATATTCATCAAAGGCATGTTTGTATTTGATTGAAGATACAATACTCTTGGTTACAATCATTGCTTTTGCTTCACCGTTTATCAAGTGTCTTACTTCACTATGAAAATGGTCAAGCATAATTTTTGCTTTCTCTGCAATGGCAAATTCATGTCCTTCCACATAAGCCCTTAATTTTTTTTGAGCTTGCCTGGTATCAAATTCAGGATTGCCTTCTGTTGATTTCACCAACTTGTAAAATGAATTGTAAGTGGTGTAATGTTCCAACACATCCAAAATAAATTCTTCTTCAATGGCTTGCTTCATTGAATACAAGTGAAAAGCCAAATAAGGAATTTTGGTTTCACCTTCGGGTGTTGTTACTGGTGGTTGCGGAACTCCGAATGTTTCAAGCGTTTTGTTTTTGGGTGTTGCAGTAAAAGCAAAGTAAGAACCGTTGGTAATCATCTTACGGCTTTCAATCAACTCATTTATTTTATCTTCTAATGTTGGTTCATCTTCGTCCTCTGCATCTTCTTCGTTTTTGTTTGCTAATGCTGCATTCATCTTTGCAGAAGTTTCTCCGCTTTGGCTGCTGTGTGCTTCGTCTATAATAATTCCAAACTTTAATTCTCCCATGTCCTGCACTTCTTTCAGCAAGTGAGGAAAAGTTTGAACGGTGCAAATAATTATTTTCTTTCTGTTGGCAATTGCTTCCCTCAACTGGCTTGTCTTGCTTCCTCCCTCACCTGTGATGGCTTCTACAATCCCTTTTGTTTGTGCAAACTGCTTTATGTTGTCACGAAGTTGTTTATCCAAAACAGTTCTGTCCGTTACTACAATTACCGAATCAAAAATATTTTTCTCTCCTGTCTTATCGTGCAAACCAATTAACTGATGTGCTAACCATGCAATGGAATTTGATTTGCCCGAACCTGCCGAATGTTGAATTAAATATTTCTGCCCGATGCCGTTTTGTTTTGCATGAGCCAAAATTTGTTTTACAGAAGTGAGTTGATGGTAACGGGGAAAAATCATTTTCCTTTTTTTCTTCTTCGTGTCCTCATCTTCTTCCTCTACAACCTGTGCATACTTGTCAATGATGTTGCTCAACGAATCTTTGCTTAAAATATCTTCCCACAAATAATGTGTTTTAAGTCCTTTCGGATTTACCGGATTGCCTTTGCCATAAGGTTCAATATGTTTTCCATCATTCAAACCTTTGTTGAACGGAAGGAAATCTGTTTTCTTTCCTTTCAGGTGAGCGCTCATAAAAACATTTTCGGTGTCGGCTGCAAAGTGAACCATGCAACGGGCAAACGAAAAGATTTTTTCTTTCGGGTCTCTATCGTTTTGATATTGGCGAATTCCGTTTTGAACGGTTTGTCCGCTTAAAGGATTTTTTAATTCTGTTGTGATTACCGGAATACCATTTACAAAAAGCGTTAAGTCCAAACGGTTTTCATTCTCCAAACTGTATTTCAATTCTTCGGTAACCGAAAAAACATTTGCGTTGTAGTTTGATAAATCTTTTGAGTTGTAGTTGCTTGACGGCTTGCGATAAAAGAGTTGAATTGTTTTGTCAAAATGTTTTACGCCTTTGCGTAAAACTTCAATCACTCCATCAGTTCTCAACTTTTCATCTAAGCGAACAATGAAACTGCGTTCGCCTTTTCGCTGAATCATTTCATACGCTTCTTTCTGTGTGGCTTCAATAAATGCTAAAACTTGTTTTGTGTTGATGCAAAACTCACGGTCAAAATCGGGTGGAAAAGCTTCAACATACTTATGCTCATTCACCAAATAGTTGGCAATGTATTTTTGAAAACCTCTTTCTGATGTGTCGGTAAATGGTATATTCATTTATTACTGATAAGATTGATAATTAATTGTACCATTAATTCTTTTTCGGCCGGGTTGCTTTGTGCTACTAACAGTGCCAGTGCCACAAGTGCATTATCGTTTATTTTCAATTCTCCGTTTTGTTTAAAACGATGTTTGTTTTTTTCTAAAAACCAAATAAACATAAATGCACCTATGCGTTTATTCCCATCGCTAAACGGATGATTTTTTATAATAAAATAAAGCAGATTGGCTGCTTGTTCTTCTATGCTTGGGTAAAGATATTGTCCTCCGAAAGTTTGAACAATATTTCCTAATATTCCTTTAAAACTATCGTCTTTAGCATTGCCAAAAAGTTCTGTTGCTTCTGTTGCGGCAATAAGTTGTTTTTTCAATTCGGCTATAGCCGCTGCTGCTTCATTGTATTGTATTTCATAAGTTATGTGTTCGTTCAGGTTTTGTGTTGATAAACTATTGCTGTCGTATTGATTAAGAAGAATAAAACTTTGGGTATATTTTTGAATAATATCCAATAGCCCTTTTGCTTCGTTCAGTTTCAAATCATCTGTGTTTTTTCCTATCAGTTGAATGGTTTGTTGCAACTGTTCCAAACGCTTTTGATTAACGGCATAACCTTTTACCAAATAATCTTTTAATCGTTGTGTTGCCCACTGTCGAAACTGTGTGCCTTGTTTTGATTTTACACGATAGCCGACTGAAATAATTACATCAAGGTTGTAGAATGCCACTGGTTTATCTGAATTTGCAATGTGCATTTTTTGCACATTGCTTTTTTCATCCAACTCACCTTCCTTAAAAACATTATTTATATGTTTGGTTATTACAGTTCTGTCCTTTTGAAATAATTTAGTTATTTGACTTTGTGTAAGCCATACAGTTTCATGTTCAAATTTTACTTCAACTTGAATGTGTTTGTCAGGACTTTGATATATTTCTATTTCATTCATGTTATGCAACAAGTTTAATAATAACCGGATAATCTTTTAATCGTTGTGTTGCCCACTGTTGAAATTGTGTGCCTTGTTTTGATTTTACCCGGTAACCAACAGATATAATTACATCAAGATTATATAGGTTTATACTGTAGTTTTTCCCGTCATTGGCAGTTGTCAAGGATTCCTTGACAACTGATTTTTTAGACAGCTCTCCCTCTCGGAAACAGTTATTAATATGCAAACTAACATTTTGCTTTGTTTGCGAAAATAGAGAAGCCATCTGTTGCTGTGTGAGCCAAACACTATCTTCTTCGAAGCGAACTTCTACTTGAGTTTCGCTATCTTTTGTTTGATATATTTCTATTTCATTCATGTTATGCAGCAAGTTTAATATTTACCAAATAGTTGGCAATGTATTTTTGAAAACCTCTTTCTGATGAATCTGTAAATTTCATTGATTAGCTTAATTGCAATTGTTTTTCTGTAACATTTATTTTTCCTGTAACAACTGCTGTTACTATGGCTTCACGATATTCTTTGATTGCAATAATTTCCTTTTTAATTTTTGTTTTCAATGTCGCAATTCTACTTTCCTCTTCTTTGATTTTTGAAACAATGTTCCTTTGTATTTCTAAATCATTGGGAAATTCTATTTCAACTTTTCCAATTACATCCCAACTTGCTCTTGGCATTTTACTTCCATAGGTTGAACTATCTATGTAATCAATAAATCTTCGTGATATTAATTTGTAAAAAAGAAATTCTCTCAAAACTTGTTTTGATGGACGAAGAACCAAAAGCTCACTCACGCAAATTCCATTGAATTCTGGAACAACAACTTTTGCTAAGTATGGACGAAGTTTATTAAACAAAACATCTGTGGTTCTAAATCTCTTTGCATTACTTTCAAATTCATCTGCTCCAATTGACAAATCAATTTTTCCCGTCCAGCTCTCTATATTTTCTAAAGCCAAATAACTTTCATTCTCTTTTCTTTTTGTTGTTTGTTCTGAAAGTAATCTGACAATATATTTCAATGGTTTTTTTTCAAAAGGGGTTTTTAAAATTTGATGAATTGTTCTGTCAATAAATCCTCTTCTTTCTTCTTCCAACAACTCAATAAACCTTTCCTTGTTACGAATAAATTTTTCAATAGCTTGCGTTTTTGTGTCAAGGTAGTTTACAATTTCATTTTGTACTTCAATCGGTGGCAGAATGCTATACATGCGTTTGAAATCGGTGTAGCGTAAACTTAACTGGTCGTCAACTATTCCATAAGAAAAGCGTTTGCTGTAATTGGTGTAGAAAGTTGTCCGAAACATGTAATGAAAAAACCGTTGGTTGATTTTCATTTTCGGCTTTAGAATTACATAGGCAGGGCTTGTAATGCCTTGATAGTTGCTGTAGCCCAAAGCACCTTGCCACATTCTCATTCTGTTGTAAGCAATGTCGCCAACTTTAATGAGTTTGTATTTGCTTTTGTCTTCGTTGCTGCTGTCTTTTTTTATGTCAACTTCTGTTTGCTTTATCACTCCTCTGCCAATGGTTACAGAAAGCAATTCTTCTTTCTCATGTCCCCGTTCAATGCGTTCCTGAAAGATTGCAATGTTGGGTAATAATTGCCAGCCAACAGGCAACTCGTTTGCGTAATCATACACAACGGGTGTGTAGTTTTTATATGGTTTAAGTGTTGCCATTATTTCAGCTTCTTCAGGTTTTTATTACCAAGTAAAGATTTCATTTGAGTAATGGCAATTTTATTCAACTGCACTAAGCGGTCACTTTGTTTTAAATTTTGATGAATCAAAACAGCATTGATGCTTTCCATATTTGAAAGTACAACCAACTGTTCAATGTTTGCATCATCACGAATATTGCCTTCTGTTTTTGGGTTTGCATCTTTCCATTGTTTTGCAGTCATACCAAACAAAGCCATGTTCAGCATGTCGGCTTCATCGGCATACACAAAATTTATTTTTTCTTTTGAAAGTGTTGGCGGCACTAAATTTTCTTTGATTGCATCGGTATGAATTCTGTAATTCACTTTTGCCAAAGTTCGTTGCAGATTCCATTCTAATTTTAATCTATTACTTTCATCGGCTTTCAGGCGTTGATATTCTTTTACCAAAAGCAATTGAAATTTCGGACTAATCCACATTCCAAAATGAAAGGCAATGTCCTTATGTGCGTATGTTCCTCCATATCTGCCTGCTTTTGCAGATATGCCAACCGCACCGGTGCGTTCAATCCATTGCTTTGCAGAGAGAACAAAGTTATTGCTGCCTGCTGCATTTTTAATTATACCGAATTCGGTATAATTAAAACCCGGGTTATACATTGCTTCCCATTCACCAAGATATTCAATGGTGCTTTTTGCAGTCAACCATTTAATGATGATGACTTCTTCCATCTGACTTCGTGCCATATCAGTTAAAGAAATATAATCATCTTCCTTTTGAGAGATAATTGAAATTTCACTTCCCTGAACATTTATGATTTTACTTTTTGACATTGCTCTTTCGCTATTAATTTACTGAATTCGGTATGATTAAAATTTAATGTTTTTTATTCCATCGAATTCGATGGGTTTAAGTTAGATTTATTTATTTTTTGTTTCATCTCTCTTTCAAAGGGGTCGAATTCGACCCCTTTAATAGTGGCGAATTCGCCATAGTTAAACCTCTCGAATTCGAGAGGTTTAGAAATTGGGCTATTCAAATTCATTATAAGTGCTCTTTTGTTTTATCATCTTCCTGATGTCAGGAAGATGATACTTTAGTCGTTCACAATTTCATTTAAGATTCCTTCGGTTTCTTTTTCCAATGCAAAAATTTCTTCAGTAATTTCTTCAATGCTTCTTGGCGGCACATAGTTGTAGAAATATCTTGTGAAAGAAATTTCGTAACCCTTTACTGTTTTGGTTTCATCCAACCAGGCATCAGGAATATGTTGCAAAACTTCTCTCTTAAAATATTCGTGAATGTCTTGGTCAAGTGGAACATTTTCGGTGTCTCTTAATTCGCTGTCTGCCACATAAAGTATTGTGCCGTTCCTCTCAATTTTATCAATCACTCTTTCAGCATCTTCATTTTTCCAACTCACGGCATTCAAAATAGAATTGATGTCTTTGGCATCAACTTCAATTTTTATTTTTTTTGCCGTCTTGCTTACCAACTCTTGAAATTTATTGTAGTTGTCAAATTGATTGCTGCCGATTTCGGCAGCCAATTTTTTTGATGCTTGCATCAAATTCAATTGGCTTTTCCATGTTTCCTGGTTCAGCAATTTATTTTTTGCAGCAGGCGAAAGTTTTATTTCGTTGCTTGCTAAATGCTTTTCAATTTGCACACGATGTTTTTTCAGGTCTTTGTAAATGTCCTCTCCAAAATGAGTGTAAGCCCAAAGCATTTCATCTTTAATGCTGTTGTCGTATCGCAAAGTTTCAACTGCTTCATCCGTAAACTTTGATGAAAGTCGTAACGGTCTTTCAACTGTTATTTTATTGTAGCCGAAATATTTGTTGTCATAAATTTTAGAAATGTCGGTTTCCTTAAAGTCAATGTAAAGTTGTGTGAGTTGGTCAATGTGTGTAGAATTCATTTCGCAATTCTTCTGTCCTAAATTCTTACGAAGTTTTTCATACAACTCCATTGCATTTATCAATTGCACTTTGCCGTTTCTGTTTGCCGTTTTTTTGTTTGAAACAATCCAGATGTAAGTTGGAATACCTGTGTTGTAAAAAATATTTTTCGGCAAAGCGATGATGCACTCCAACCAATCATTCTCAATTAAATACTTTCTGATTTCACTTTCTCCACCACCTGCATCACCTGTAAACAATGCAGAGCCGTTGTGAACGGTTGCAATGCGACTGCCTTGTTCGGTGTTGTGTTTCATCTTGCTCACCATGTTCATCAGAAACAAAAGTTGTCCGTCAGAAATTGTTGGTAAACCAATTTGAAAGCGGCTGTCTTTAATAAACTTTTTTCCTTTTTTTCCTCTGTCGTCAACTATTGCATCCTCGTCAATCTTCCAGGTTTTTCCGTAAGGTGGATTGCTCAACATAAAATCAAAATGCAAATGCCCGAAACCATCTTTGCCAAGTGTTGAACCGTATTTAATGTTGTTTGCGTTTTCGCCTTTAATAAGCATATCACTTGTGCAGATTGCATAAGTTTCAGGATTCACTTCCTGTCCGTAAAGTTCAAAGTTTGCTTTGCTGTTTGTAATCTCCAATGCAAAGTGTTCCGCTTCTGTAAGCATACCGCCACTGCCGCAGGCAGGGTCGTAAATTAAATAAGTTCCTTTTTTGATTTTGTCTTTAACAGGCAAAAACAAAATGTGTGTCATCAACTTTATTATTTCTCTTGGCGTAAAATGTTCTCCTGCTTCTTCGTTGTTCTCTTCGTTGAATTTGCGAATGAGTTCTTCAAACACATAACCCATTCCTAAATTTGTCAGCGGTGGAAGTATTTCGCCTTTACTGTTCTTGACTTCGTTTGGGCTTAGGTTTATTTCTTTGTTGCAAAGTTTTTCAATGAGCATGAAAGTTATTCCGGCTTCTTTCATTCTCACCAATTGATTACGCAACTGAAACTTGCCGATTATCTCTTGCACATTGGGACTGTAACCGTCAAGATAAGTTTCAAGATTGCTGTCAATATTGTCTGCATCATTCAGCAAAGTTTCAAAAGTGAATTTTGAAATGTTCCAAAACGGATAACCTGTTGTGCTTTGCAAAGCGGATTTATCGTCAATCTTTTCTTTGCGTAGAAACTTGTCTGCCTCCAACACTTTGGCTTTTGTCGGCACAAGCAAAGCGTCCAACCGTCTTAGAACGGTGAACGGCAAAATAATATCTCGGTATTTGCCTCTTACAAAAACATCACGCAGCACATCGTCAGCAATGCTCCATATAAAACTTACAATTTGGTTGTGGACTTTTTGATTCATTTATGTTAATAAATAATGGTTTTAAAAATGATTGCGGATTGGACCCATATATTGACCTAATAAATTTTAAAGGATGGATTTGCTTGTCCCAGTCGATTACGTTTTAATATTGCGGTGAATATAAAAACAAATTAATCGGTGAGGCCCCAGGAAATAGTACCAATTCAATTTGCTTTGAGCTTATAGTACACGCAAGTCAATTAATCACAAAAAATAAATAGCTTAATGAATATAATAAGAAAGAAGTGTTTCCATAGTAATTGGCTTTTCAATATAGCCGGTCACTATCGGATCATCATCTGCTCGTTGCCTGTCGCGGGGGTCAATTGAGGAGGAGATGATATAAATGCGGAGCGAGCTTCTGATAACCTCCACCATAACCCTATGAAGTTTTTTAAGCACTTCCCATCCTGTAAGTGTGGGCATATTAATATCAAGAAACAATACAGCAGGTGTGGGATGGAGGGCGTATTCAGTTTCGATAAATTGCACTCCTTCTTCGGCATCGGAAAAAGAGATGACATCAGTGCTGCGTCCGAAAGATTTCCTGATAATTATTTTATTGAGAATATTCTGATTAGGATCATCATCAATGAGGATGAATTTTTGGTGGGCATCCATTTTAGTGTTTTTATTAGCTGTTAAGCAGGCAATGTAATAATAAATTCAGTTCCCTTATTCACTTCGCTTTTTATTTCTATGGTGCCGCCAATAATTCCTATTTGTGTTTTAGTCATAAACAAGCTCATTCCCTTGCCTTCAATGTGCTGGTGAAAGCGCTTGTATAATCCGAAAACCTGGTCGCCCTTCACTTTCAGATCAATGCCTGAACCATTATCCTTAAAACTAAGTATGATCTTATCACCTGATTTTTTGCTTTGTATATTAATGATGGCACTGATACCCGGCTGATGATATTTTATGCTGTTGGTAATAAGATTATAGAAAACGCTGTAGAGATAACCTTTAAGACATACCAATTCATCAACCTCTGAAAAATCAGTACTGATAATTACCTTTTCTTTTACAAGCAGGCTTGCAATGCTTATCTTAATATCTTCAACTAAGTCAGAGAAATATACAGACTCCCTGGGCTCAGTGACATCACGTTTTACTTTCAGAATGTGATTGAGGTCTTTGATTACATCATCAAGCTTTAACACCGAAGTGGAAAGTAAATTAACAAATGACTTTTGTTCTTCGGGTGTATAGTTTTCATCTTTCAGTTCCTCGGCAAAGCTGATGATATTTGCCACTGGTGCTCGCAGGTTATGCGAAACGATATAGGAGAATTGCTCCATTTCTTTATTTGAAATAAGCAACTCATTAGTATGTGCCTGCAGATTTTCATTTAATTCTTTTAAACGAATTTCCGACAGTTTACGCGCTGTTATATCCTGAAAATAAACCGACAGTCCATTGGAAGATGGATAAGCGCTTATTTCAGCCCAGCGATTTAATGATTCATTAAATCTTACATAATGCTGAACCGTTTTTTCATCAACTGCTTTATGATAATTAATGTAAGTAATCGTATCAACTGTTTCGGGATATATTTCCCAGATATTTTTACCTATTACATCTTCACGTTTTTTACCAAGAAGAATTTCGGCCTCTTTGTTCCAATAAGTTATCTGCCAGTTTTTATCAAGAGCATAAAAGCCATCGCCAATACTTTCAAGAATAATGTTCTTGTCTTCATAAGCTTTTAGAACTTCTGTTTCAGATATTTTTCTTGCATTAATATCCTGGAAGCTTCCGAACACCCTTACACATTTACCTTTGATAAATTCTCCCTCGCCAATGGTGCGTATCCATTTTAAATTTCCTTTTTGGGTAACTATCTGTAGTTCTTCATCCCACGAAGTTCCATTTTCAATGCATTGCTGCACCCTGTGAGAAATTGTTTCCCTGTGCGTGCCTTCTTTAAAAAAGCGAATCCCTGTTGACAGATCAGGAATAAAATCAGGATCAGCTTCACGGATTTCTTTCGTAACAGGCGACCAAAAAACAGAGCCTTTAGTCACATCAATTTCCCAACTCCCAATTCGGGCAAGCCTGTTCGATTTTTCTAAAAGCTCTTCTAATGTTTTTTTCTCGGTAATATCTGAGATCATCCCCAGCGCGCCTTTATAATTTCCATCTTCATCAAAAACCGGGTTGGCAGATACGTTGGTACATAAATGCTTTCCACTTTTTGTAATAAGGCGAATCTCATAATTTTCACCGATGCCTTTTTTTCTCTTTTCCACTGATTTTAACGCATGTTCCTTACTGGCATCTTCCATGAAATAATAATTTTCTTTGCCCAGCATTTGGTCTTCAGCATATTCAAGAATATCACACATTTTTTTGTTCACAAAGGTTGTTATGTTATTTTCATCTATCAGCCAAATACCTTCCTGAGCTGTTTCTACAATCTGCTTATATTGCTTTTCGCTCTTTTCTATTTTTTTTCGCGATTGCACCTGTTCTGTGACATCAACTACAAAAACGAAAATACCTTCTATAATGCCGGCAGCATTCCTGTAAGCCTGGTAAATAAAATTCAAATACTTATCTATAAGCTCACCATTGACTTCAGTATCTAATTTTACAAGCATTTCATTGGCCGAAAAAGTTTCACCTGTAAGGTAAACCTTGTTTAATAATTCAATAAATCCCTGCCCTGCCACTTCAGGAAGCACTTCTTTTACTGATTTGCCAATAATATCTTTCTTATTAATCAATTTTAAATAAAGTTCGTTTGCTATTTCAAAAATGTGGTTTGGCCCTTTTAATATTGCTATGCAAGAAGGAGCAGTTAAGAACAAATCATGGAACCGTTCTCTCTCATATTCAAAAGCTTTTTCTAAATTCTTTTTTTCAGTAATGTCCGAAACCATTGCCAATGCACCTTTATAATTTCCATCGTCATCAAAAACCGGGTTGGCAGATACGTTGGTCCAGATATGTTTTCCGCTTTTTGTGATATAGCGCAACTCCATGATTTCTCCTATTCCATTTTTTCGTCTTTCCAATGCTATTGATCCCTCTTTCCTTCCGGCCTCATCCATAAAATAAAAATTTTCTTTCCCCAGCATTTCTTGCTCTGTATATTCAAGTATCTCGCACATCTTTTTGTTTGCAAAAGTGGTCTTGCTGTTTTCATCTATTAACCATATACCCTCTTGTGCTGTTTCTACAATCTGCCGGTAACGGAGTTCACTTTGCCTGAACAGATTTGCTGATTGTTTTTGCTTAGTGATGTCAAGAGCAAAGCATGAAAGCCCAATAACATTTTCGTTTTCCCATATAGGATAAATAGAAAAGGTGTAACAAGAATAGTAATCCCCAATGCTGAATTCTTTTTCGAATTTAACAATTTCTCCATTTAAAGCTTTTGAATATACTTCCTTCCATTCACGGGCTTCTTCGGGGTTTAATTTTTCGAGGAAATCATAAACCTTATCACCCGGCTTTATATCCAAACCATAAATTTGTTTCATGGAATTGTGAAGGAGCTGATTAAATGTGATGTACCGGAAATCCCGATCAAGGGAATAAATAGTAGCATCTGTATTTTCAATAATCGCTTTTAGATTTGATTCCGATTTGCGCAATGATTCTTCAGCTTCCATCATTTCAGTTACATCATGCTCCACTCCGTATATGCCAACCGGTTTTGCTTCGGTGTTAAATTGATATTGAAGCTGCGTATGTACATGACGTATAATTCCATCCTTTCTCACTATGCGGTGAATGAAATCTAAATTGCTTAAAGTAACTTCAGCTTCCCTGGTAACTCTCATTACATACTCAAGATCATCAGGATGGATGAATGAAACCCACGATTTATATGACTGTAAATTATTAACGGGTGAAAGACCATAAATTCTACAAGCCTCATCTGACCATGTTGCCAGCCCTGTTAAAAAATCAAATTCCCAGCTTCCGAGATGAGCAATGGCCTGGGCATGGTTTAAGCGCGACTGTTTGTTTATCAGCTTTTTTTCGGCATCAGTTCTTCGCTTATCTTTTTCAAAAACATCTAAAGCAAATGAAATGTCGTCAGTTGCTTCTCCAAGCAATTTAATTTCCTGTGAATTGAAGAAATTTATTTCTTCAGCATACAGGTTGAAAACACCAATTATCCTTCCCGATTTTTTTATCGGTAATACCATAACGGAACCGTATCCCCTCGCTAATGCAAATTCTTTCCAGTTATTTAATTTCAAATCCTGCTGTATATCATTACAAACGTAATAAGCACCGGTACTCCAGGCATGATACTGAGGCCCTATCTTACCTATGTAACTCCCGTTAAGCAACTCTTTATCTTCATCAGGCATACCCGCCTCTGCAATAAGATTTATTCTTTGTTTCGGTAAATCAATATGTCCTATCCAGGCCGCTTTAAACATTCCTATTTCAATTGCAATGCGGCAGGCTTCTTTATAAACTGCCTGCCCGTCACCGGTTTGGACGATAGTTTTGTTAATCTGGCTAATGAAATTGTATAGGCGATTGGCATTTGTTATTTTTTTCTCTGCTGATTTTCGATCTGATATATCATGAACAATTTTAGCCGCACCGGTAGTGTTTCCTATTGCATCTTTAAGCGGAGAAATGGTAAGCGAAACATCCAAAGCAGTTCCATCTTTAGTAAGCCTTACCGTTTCAAAATGTTGAATATGTTCACCTTTTGTAATTCTTTCCATAACTTCTGCTTCTTCGTTCAACCTGTCCTGTGGAAAAAGCATAGAAATATTTTTACCTATGGCTTCGATTGCTGAGTATCCAAAAAGTGCTTCGGCACTTAGGTTCCAGCTTGTAATTGTTCCGTCAAGTGTTTTGCTGATGATGCCATCATTTGAAGAGTTAACAATAGTAGCGAGATGAGCCTGTTCATTAATCATCTGCGCCCTTTCTTTTTCGAGGCGATATTTCCCCAAAATGTTACGAATGGCAGTTGGCAGCCGTTCGAGCCTGTCCTTTAGAATATAGTCATCAGCTCCTTTTTTAATTATGTCAACTGCAAACTCTTCTGAAACGGTACCGGTAACAAGGATGAATGGAATTTTATTGCCTGACTGCATCATGATTTTAAGTGCCTCAATAGAATCAAAAGAGGAAAGAGAATGATCGCAAAGAATGAGATCGGGAGAAAATTCTTTGAGCGCTTTTTTAAAATCAGACCGGGTGTCAACTACTAATTTTTCAAATTGAATGTTGCCTTTTTTCAACTCTCTTTCTACTAAAGCTGCATCATCTGGCAGATCTTCCAGGTGCAGTATTCTTAATTTATTGTTTAAGTCGTTCATGTAAATATTTGATTAAAGTGGATTGTTTTAAAAACTTACATTACAATCCTAAAATCAAAAACTACATTAATAAAACTGTCAGAATACGCCTGCAACGCGGTGCGGTTTCTTGCGGGGTCTTTTCTCTTTGTCGGGATTTTCTTGTTCCTTGAGAAGGCTTCAATGCTGTCTATTATAATCGGGCAAGCCTAAAAAGAAGGTGGCTCCTTCTGCAATTCTGTTTTTTCTTCAGGATATAAAGCTATTGACTAAATAAATGTGCCAGCATTTATTTATCATAAGCTCCTTTAATTAAAAGAGGTAATGAAATAATACACATCCCAGCCCAAAAATGCCACTATCAAAATCCATAACCAGCTTGGAACGCTTTGAGGCGTTTCGCTTTCCCAGAGGATGAAAAAGTTGTAAAAATAAATGCTGATGGAATTGTTTCTAAAATCGCAATTTATAATATGGTATTTAGTTCCATTGGAAAGATTAAGTGAAGTATCAGCATCGTAAACTTTTGTGGGATTCCCATTATTATCTTCTATAATTAGAGTAGATGCAGGATCATCGGCATAGATGCAGCGCCTTGTATAATCATTTGTACCCTTCGTTCGGCAGCCTGCATCGTCCTGGAAAAAGTTGACAGTTTTTGGGTTAATATTAAATGGACTTGCCAGGTAAAAAAGACAATCCGGAAACAAGGTTACAACAAGTTATTCGTATCAGATTATCTAAAAGCATTTTTACAGCGACAAAATTTTAAACTCTGTTCTCCGGTTTAACTGATGTTCTTCTTCTGTACACTTTACACCGTTCTTACAACGGTTGAGTAATTGCGTTTCACCATATCCTTTTCCTGTTAAGCGATTTTTATCAATGCCCTGGCTAATGATATACGCAATTGCAGCCTTAGCGCGATTATCAGAGAGAGTTAGATTGTATGCATCGCTTGCGCGCGAATCAGTATGCGAACGCAATTCTATTTTCATGTTTGGATATTTCCTAAGTACGGCAACTAATTTATTCAGTTCTGTTGCTGCATCGGGCCTGATGTTATATTTATTCAAATCGTAATAAATATTTTCGATGCGAACTACGTCACCTTTACAAAAGATTCCAATATCATTAACTAATAAAGGCGAATCCTTCATACCAACTGTTGTAATTTCTTCTGAGTTGGTTCCGCAATTTTCTTTTTCTACAACAAGCCTATACCTTGTTTCGGGCTCAAGGTTAGTGAAATAATAGTCGCCATCTTTTTTTGTAATCAATGAATCTGATTTTTGTGTTGTAAGGTTCACCTTCGTCACTTTTGCTCCGCGAACCGGTTTCTTACTGCCTTCGTCATAAACATTACCGCGTGCAATAAACACAACCGGTGGTTTTTGATGTAATGGAATCTTCACATCTGTATGGTCAAAGCCTGTAAAATCCTTTGCACTTATTATTCTTTTATCACCGATATAATTTTCTTTATCAGCAATAAACTCATAGTCTTTACCGGGCGTAAGACATATTGAAAAATTTCCAGCGCTATCTGTTAGTTTAATTTCTTTATCGCTTCCGGTTTCTTTTATTTTTACAGTTGCAGTTGGAATACCTTGCGAGTTGCTATCATCATACACAAATCCGTTTATCACAATGCATAGTTTTTTTAAATAAAAAATGTCGTCATTCTCACCTTGATTATTCCTGTTGCTGCTAAAGTAACCTGCATTTGCGGCAGTGCTATAAGTAATTCCGAAATCATCATTGTTGCTGTTGAGCGGATAACCGGGATTCACAGGCTCTGAAAAAATTTTATTACTGATTGTGCAGTAATAAATATCAAGCCCTCCCAAACCGCTGTGCCCATCAGAAGAAAAATACAAAGTGCTATCTGTAGCTATATACGGAAACACTTCATTGCCTTTGGTATTGATAGATGGGCCAAGATTTATAGGCCGGCTCCACTTCGCACCTTCGCGGTGGCAACTGTAAATATCCATACCACCATACCCACCCATTACATCAGATGAAAAATATAATTCATAGCCATCAGCACTTAACGATGGATGCGCAACGCTATATTGATTGTTGTCGTAATCGAACGGAATTTCGGGTTGCCATTCATTATTTGAAAATTTAGTGCTGAAAATTTTCAGCTTCACTACCTTGTTGCCGCTCTTTATAACTTTTCCATTTACAATGTTGTTGCGCGTAAAAAACATTTCATTGCCGCTGCCATTGAAACTCACAGGACCATTGTTGTATTTGGTTTGAATTTCATTTGCAAAAGGTTGTGGCGTTTCAAAAATTGCATCCTTACCCTTGCTGTAATAAAGCGCATTAAATTGCTTGCCTGTCCATGTATGTTTCCGTCCTATCCATTGTTCGCGATTGCGATTGGATGTAAAGACAATTCCGTCTTTATAAATTGCAGGACTAAAATCTCCATCCGCTGAATTGATATTCACTTTTTCTATATGCCAGGATGCACTGTCCTTATAAAATTGATTGATGCTGTCCAATGCACTTAGAATTTCATCAGCGCGTTTGTCATTAGGAACCTCTTGTTTGTATTTTGAAATGTTTTCTTTCGCTTCGGCATATTTTCCATTGCTCATCAGAGCTTGCGCGTAATAGTAAGTGATTTGAGGTTTCGAAAAATCAGTATTAATTACGTGAGAATAAGCCTGCTCTGCACCCTGCATGTTATTGGTGAGGCGATAACAATCGCCAAGATTTGACCATGCTTTAATGTCTGAGCTATGTTTCTTTAAATACTTTTCATATTTAATAATTGCTTTTGAATATGCATATTCAGCAAAATATTTATCAGCTTTTACCTGCGCAAACACAGTGGCACTATTGCCAAGCAATGCAACTGTAAGGAATGTAAATATGATATGTGAAAACTTTTTCATGCCTGTTTATTTGTCAACTGATATGAAAGCATTTCCATCAGTTCAAATTTTTTTAAAAATATCGTGGCGTTATTATTCTATTCTTATCGAATGAAAAATCGTAACCTAATGTAAACTCATGCGAGCCTGAATTATAATCTTGCAAACCGGTAAGGGTGTAATCATAACTGTAACCAATGCGCAACTGCCTGTTAATCTGCAAACCAATAATAGCAGCAACCGCGTCACCTGTGCGATATGCACCACCAATCCAAAACAAGTCATTGAAAATGAACAGTGCATCCGCGTCCAACTCTATTGGTGCACCCTGTACTGTTTTTATCATTATTGAAGGTTTGAATTTGATGTTGTCATTCAAATTAAAAACATAACCGGTAGCGATGTAGTAATGCCAATCTTTAACGTTACCCACATTTTTTACTGTAGTTGTTGAAGTAGTAACATCCACTTTGTTTTCAATCAATCGCGGAATGGAAAGACCTGCATAAAATTTATTCGTGTAGTAATACATTCCGAACCCTGCATTGGGCAACCATAATTTTTCTGAGTTGTAAGTAAACTGGTTGTCGTAACCCGTGGTAGTTTTTAATTCCGAAAATTTTTCCTGGTAATTAGTAACCCCACCCTGTAAACCTAACGCGAACGTTGCGTTGTCCATAAGTATCCTGTAAGCGAAATCTCCATTCAGCACTAAGCGATGCGTAACCCCGATTGTTTCATTCATCACTGCAAAACCAAGCCCGATTTTGCGATTACTCACAGGTGCATGAATAGTAAATGTCTGTGTTTTAGGAGCACCATCAATACCCGCCCATTGGTCGCGCACTAACATATTGACTGAAAGATTTTCGCGCGCACCTGCATAAGCAGGATTGATGAACAGTTCGTTAAACATGTACTGTGTGAACATGGGGTCATACTGTGCCTTCGCATTAAATGCGGCAGTAAGTAAAACGATAACAAAAAATATTTTTTTCATCGCACTATATTATTTCAACTTTCATAGTTGTTTCATTTAATATTTAATAACGAGATAACTTGCTGTTGCCTTTGAACCGTTACCCAAATCAAGCACATAGAAGTAAGTACCTACCGGAACTTTTTCTCCTATTATTACTCCACCTGCATTGGCAATTCCATCCCACGTATTTTTATAACCATCTGATTTATAAACTAAATTGCCCCAGCGATTATAAATGCGCAAGGTGTTGTTAGGATAATTACCTATTCCCGGAATCACAAAATTGTCATTGTTATTATCACCATCAGGTGAGAATCCGTTCGGTACACGAAGTGAATCGCAACCATCGTTTGTTACAGTAACTAAAACCGAATCGGAGTTAATGCAACCATTTACATCTGTAACCGTAATAATATATAACGTTGTTTGAACAGGACTTGCCAGCGGAGTAAATGAGTTGCTGTTATTCAATGTTGCAGTAGGAATCCATGAAGGGAAACCCGAACCTGTTGCATTTAACTGAACAATGCTATCTGTGCAAATCAACGCATCATTGCCTGCATCTACTTGAGGCAAAGCATTTACTGTAACTGTCACATCTGATGTGATATTTATTCCACAAAGAGTTGTAGTAACACTTACCGAATAATTGCCTGATGTATTTACATTAAGCGAATCAGAAGTTGCACCATTAATCAGTATCCCTGTATTGTACCACTGATATGTTGCACCGTTAATTAGCATCACGCTAAGCGTAACTGATTGTCCTTCGCAAAATTCAGTGCTGCCCGAAGCGATTACAGTTATCGCTGTTCCTGTGTCGGTTACAATAAATGTTTGCGATGCTGTGCAACCTAATGAGTCAGTTATTTGCAATGTGTAATTACCTGGAGAGAGTGCCGAGAGATTTGCAATTGTTGAACCGTTGCTCCATAAATATGAATAGGCGCCAGCTCCCCCGGAAACATTAGTAGAAATAGCACCTGCCGATGAAGTTACGCAATTAGCGTTAGTTATATTTCCTGAAATATTTATTTGTGATGATTGTGAAGCGAGTATAACAGTTGCTTGTGAAGAACAACCGAGTGAATCAGTAACGGTAACAGTATATGTTCCTGCGGAAATATTCTGCAATGAATTTGTAGTACTGCCATCACTCCATAAATAATTAAATGGTGCAACCCCTCCAGCAATTTGCGCAACGATGTTTCCTAAGTCACCAAAACAAAGTGGAGTATTTCCAATAAATGAAATGCTTATCTGTGATGATTGTGAAGCAAGCGTTACTATTGCCTGTGCTGTGCAACCAAGTGAATCAGTAACGGTAACTGTGTAGGTTCCTGCGGAAATATTTTGAAGTGAATCAACTGTGCTTCCATCATTCCACAGATAAGTGAATGGAGAAATTCCACCGCTTACTTGCGGAATAGCATTTCCTGTGCTGTCACCAAAGCAAGCAGGACCAATGCTTGCAGTCATTGACACTGATATTTGTGATGATTGTGAAATAAACGTTACGGATGCTTGCGAACTGCAACCCAATGAATCGGTAACTGTAACCGTATAGGTTCCTGCTGAAATATTTTGCAATGAATCATTTGTACTTCCATCATTCCACAGATAGATAAAAGGTGCAATGCCTCCGCTTATTTGCGGAATTGCATTTCCATTACTATCACCAAAGCAAACAGGATTTACACTTGCCGTCATTGAAACTGTAATCTGTGATGATTGCGAAACAAGCGTTACTGAAGCGAGTGCTGTGCAACCAAGAGAATCAGTAACTGTAACCGTGTAGGTTCCTGCTGAAATGTTTTGAAGTGAATCTAAAGTGCTTCCATCATTCCATAGATAA
>JBDTRM010000022.1:0-8596 GCA_039931675.1 Bacteroidia bacterium
GTAACGGACTTCCCGTTCATCTCATCTGATTTTTGCGTAGCTTATTACTTCTCAGAATGACGTTTATTATCAAATCAATTAAACATGAATAAAAATTTTGCCATAGCTATTCACGGGGGAGCAGGGACAATACTTAGATCGCAGATGACTGCTGAAAAAGAAAAGGTATATACAACTGCTTTAGAAAGTTGTTTGCAGGTTGGATTAAGAATTTTGCAATCGGGAGGAAGTTCACTTGATGCAGTTGAAGCCACAATAATTGAATTGGAAAATTGCCCGTTTTTTAATGCAGGCAAAGGCTCAGTATTTACCAACGATGGCAAACATGAAATGGATGCTTCAATTATGAATGGTGCGAACTTAGATGCCGGTGCAGTTGCGATGGTACAACGGATAAAAAATCCGATCACACTTGCGCGAAGTGTGATGGAAAAAACCGAACATGTTTTTTTATGTGGAGAGGGTGCTGAAAAATTCGCGCGTTCTATTAATGCCGCGTTTGTTGATGATAAATATTTCTTTGATCAGTTACGTTACGATCAATGGCAACAAGTTAAGGATACCGGTATAACTCAGTTAGATCACGTTGATGAAAAAAAATTCGGAACTGTGGGATGTGTTGCTATAGATATGCATGGTAATCTTGCTGCGGGTACTTCAACAGGCGGTATGACTAACAAGCGTTATGGTCGCGTGGGCGATACACCCATGATTGGTGCAGGCACTTATGCTAATAATAAAACCTGTGCTGTTTCATGCACAGGTCATGGAGAATATTTTATAAAAGCTGTAGTCGCTTATGATGTTGCCTGTTTGATGGAATACAAAAATTTATCACTGCATGATGCATGTAATATTGTAGTAAATGAAAAACTAAAAACCATCGGTGGTGAAGGCGGATTAATTGCTATTGATAAAAATGGTAATATTGAATTGAGTTTTAATTCTGATGGAATGTACCGTGCTCATGCTAAAAGTGATGGGGTGATTAAGGTTGAGATTTACAAATGAATAATCGCCTGATATAAATACAGGGCTGTATTTAAAGTTCTTCGTGTTTTACACAAATAAAAATTAAGACATGACAAGGGTTTATTATCATACTGATAATGCAATAGCTGAGGCTGAAGACGATAAATGTTTTGAGCGAATTCCGTTTGACAAAATATTTTGGGTTGACTTGCACCATGCATCTGAACCTGAAAAAAATAAAGTAGAAACTTTATACGAGCTTAACTTCAATACGCTAAAATCTGAAAACGTGCTTGAAACAAATGCGCGTATTTATGAATCGGATGATATCGCTTTTATAAGTGCAAATTTTATCTCTGTAAAAGAAAATTATTTTGAAAGCAGTCCTGTATATATTTATTTGGTTGGCAGTGTGCTCATAACAGAGCGTGAGGCTGAATTAACTTCATTTGATGAAACCATAAAAAAAATGAAGCGTAACAAAAAAGCATTTCAAAACGGAAGCAATGTGCTTGAAGGAATTCTCGAAACAAAAGTTGATGTGGATTCTGATTTCATAGAACACATTGCAAAAGAAATTGCTACCATAAGCAGAAGCCTTACCTTAAAAAACACAATAAATAAAGAAGAAGTTATTTTAAAAATCAGCGAATACCAGGAAGCCACTACGCTTTCGCGCGAAAGTTTTATTGACAAGCAACGCGTGGTTTCAGCCCTTATGAAGTGCAGCGTTTTTGAAAATAACGAAAGGTTTAAAATCTTAGTTAAAGATATTAATGCAATGCTCGAATACACTTCATTTATTTTCGTAAGACTTGAATATTTGCAGAATACAGTTTTAGGATTAATAAATATTGACCAGAATCAGACCACTAAAATTTTTACAATTGTTGCCGTAGTATTCATGCCTCCAACTTTGATTGCAAGCATTTATGGAATGAATTTCAAAGCAATACCTGAACTGCAATGGATATATGGTTACCCATTTGCATTAACAATAATTGTTGCTTCTTCATTGCTGACTTTGTTTTTATTTAAAGCAAAAAGATGGTTGTGAATTAATCAGGGTTTATCAATTTTCTGTTTCTTCTTCTCCTTATATGGGCAATGCCTGCAACCACTCTGACAGCAGTAGCCACGTTTTAAATGATACTTTTCAGTGAATACAATGTAACCTTCGGGAGTGAGGTAGTATTCGTCTTTCTCAAATTTATCTGTGAAACTCAATTTGATTTACAATTTGTGATTTACGATTTACGATTTTTTTGTCCGTCATTGCGAGGAACGAAGCAATCTGTAATTAGTAGCAGGAGATTGCTTCGTTCCTCGCAATAACGTTTAAATTATTAATTTTCCCTACATGAACTTCGAAGTTGCAAAAGTATTGAACAAAATTAATGACCCAATGTTTTCTGATAGGGAAATTACTTTGTATGTGAAGCGCGAAGATTTGGTTCATCCTGTTTACGGGGGAAATAAATTCCGCAAGCTGAAATATAATTTGATTTATGCACGCGAAAATAATTTTGATACGCTGTGGACTTTTGGTGGTGCTTTTTCAAATCATATTGCTGCTACTGCTTATGCAGGAAAAAAATTAGGAGTTAAAACAATAGGAGTTATTCGTGGTGATGAATTGAAACCTTCTGATGAAAAGTTAAGCAAAACTTTGCGCGAAGCCAAGGCGAATGGGATGCAATTGAAATTTATTTCACGCAGTGATTATAAAAGGAAATATGACGATGATTTTTTAAATGAACTGAGAAATGAATTTGGAAATGCTTACATTATTCCGGAAGGTGGTTCTAATGAATTTGCTTTGCAAGGTTGCAGAGAAATAGTTGATGATATAGAAATTGATTTTGATTACATCATTTGTCCTGTGGGTACCGGTACTACTCTACTTGGAATTGCATCGGGCTTAAAGCCATATCAAACTGCAGTTGGTATTGAAGTTTATAAAAATGAAAATCCTCAGGAAGAAAATCTGGAATTTCTTAAACATCATCCTTTGGAAATTAAAAATTACAAATTAAGACCCGATAGCTATCGGGTTGAAAATTATTCCTTCGGTGGTTATGGAAAATCAACTCCCGAATTAGATACCTTTTGTAAAGACTTTTCAACTAATCATAATATAACAATTGAACCTGTTTATACAGGTAAAATGTTTTATGGTATTTTTGATTTGGTAAAACAGGGATATTTTCCGAAAGCCTCTATAATTGTGGCAATTCACACTGGTGGATTACAATATATTTAACGGAAATTAATTTATGGAAAAGTTGAAATGTTTTATCAAAGTAAGTGTTGAAGATTTGGGGTTCGTGGTAATCATTGACAGATTGCTTCGTTCCTCGCAATGACGAATTTCCTTATTTCCCAACAATGTGGCTTTTTAAAACGCGAAAACAATATCCTGAAAATGATGCTGAAATAATTTCGGCATATAAAAGCACGGGCGATAAGCAGCTTATTGGAATATTGTTTGAGCGTTATGCTCACCTCGTTTATGGTGTGTGTTATAAATATGTAAAAGACAAAGAAGTGTGTCGCGATGCAACATTGTTTATTTTTGAAAAGTTGTTTACTGATCTAAAAAAATATGAAGTAACAAACTTCAGTTCGTGGTTACATTCGGTAGCAAGAAATTATTGTTTTGCTTATATGAAAACTGCTGGGCGTGATGTAAGTTTGGATGAAATCACTTTAAATAACTTAACAGATTCAAATGATTATGCTGAAGAAGATGATCTTATAAAAAAACATTTATCAAAATTGAATGACGCATTAGCTGCCATTAATGATGAGCAGCAAACATGTGTAAGAATGTTTTATCTTGATGATAAATCATATATTGAGATAGCCGAGCAAACGGGCTACTCGCTTAACCAGGTAAAAAGTTTTATCCAGAACGGAAAACGAAACCTGCGGATTTATTTAACAAAGCAACAAGGAAAATGAAAACGGAATATAAAGAAAAACATCTGAGCAGTGATGAAATGATACGGTTAGTAAAAAAAACTGCCGTAAATGGTGATCGCGATCATGCGAATGAACATTTAAAAGAGTGTCCGCTGTGCAGCGAAGCTTATGAAGGTTTAAAGGCATTACCTGATATGAGTGCATTGCAGGTGCTTAATGCAAAATGGAAATTGAAATCGGGTATTAAACCTTCCGGAAAAAAATTAGAAATTAATCTTCCTGCATTTTATACATTGCTTACACTGATTGGTTTAATTTCGATTGCAATTATTTATTTTTTCTTTTTCAATCCAGATAAGAATAAAACTCCTGAAAAAGGAAATAGTTCTGCAAAAATAAATCCTGCACCTCAAGTTAAAGCTGCTGAACATTTTATGGTTATTCAGGATGAAATCAGAAGCAATATTTCTGCAATAGATTCAAATAGCAATATAACTCCAACGCCAATAAAGGGCGTTTACGATGAAATAAAAAAAACCGGTGAGCCATTAGAAAAATTGCAGCCGATAACCGCATCAAAAGAAATTCCGAACACAACGCTTCCTTTAATCAAAGGAAATTCAAGTGAACAATTATTGAATATTGAAGATTTTAAAATTATTGATTACAGCAAAGCTTACACTCAGAATGAAAATATGCTGCGATCATTTTCTGATGGCTTAAGCGCACGTTATGAAACTGATAAAAGTTTAAAGAAAGATGAGTCGGAAGAAAAAATAAATACTTCAATAGTAAGTTATGAAGAGATAATTGCCAAAGCACTTCGTAATTATAAAAGAGGAAAGTTTACAGAAGCTGTTAGCGATTTCAATTTCATTTTAAAATACTTTCCAAATGATTTGAATGCACAATTTTATAAAGCGCTTTGTTTCAAAGATGATGGACAGTATCAAAAAGCAATAGATGTTCTAAAACCGCTTGCCTCAAACTATTCACACACTTTTTACCAGGAAGCCAAATGGCATCTTGCTTTATGCTATCAATTAGAGGCTGACAAAACAAACAGCGAAATATTATTTAAAGAAATTATCAGTGAAGGTGGTTTTTATAAATCACAGGCATTGAGTGAGATTCAGAAATAATTAAGGGTATTTCAAAAGTTTTCTGCTCTCCTTTTGAAATACCCTCTTTTCTGATAAAAATTAAAAATGATTTTATTGCTTCACAAATCGCTTACTTGTTATTCCGCTTTCCGTTTTAACAAGCATAATATAAATTCCATTTGGCAGATTTGATACATCGAGTGATGTTTCAAAATTGCCATCATCTGATGCAATTTGTTTCTGCATCATCAATTGTCCGGTAATATTTCTGATTTCCAATTGAGCAGATTCATCCAAAGTTTCAAAATTTAAATTAATATTTTGTGATGCAGGATTCGGGTAAAGCTCCAAAAAAGGTTCAGCAGCAGGAGGTTCAACGGCCTCACGGCAATTAATGGTTACCGTTGTGCCTCCTGATGTTTTAGTGCATCCACCTGAATTAGTAACTATTACTTTATATATACCGGCCTGTGTTGCTGTAAGGGTTTGTAAGGTTGCGCCATTAATATTGTTAGCACCTTTCTTCCACTGGTAAGTTAATCCTGCCCCACTGTTTGCTTCCAATATCACATGGTCGCCTGCACAAAAGGTAGTTGGCCCCTGGGGAGTTATAGTGGCTGCAGGTAACATATTAACTGTTACAGCAATTCCGGGTGACAATTTAGTGCAGCCATTGGCATTAGTTACTTCAACTTTATAAGTGCCGGTTGCAGTCGGCTGGTAATTAATTGCGGTGGCGCCTGAAATAAATGCTGTGCCTTTTTTCCATTTATAAGTAAATGCACCACTGTTTGCCGTAAGCGTTAACGGTGTGGTTCCCTTGCAATAAGTAGTTGGACCAGCAGGAGTAATTGTGGAAGCAGGCTGTGCATTAACAGTAACCGAAATTGCATTTGTAATAAATGTTGAACCGCAATTATTGGTTAATTTAACACGGTAACTGCCGGTAGCAGTTGCATTATAAGAACTTCCATTTCCGTTTGTTGTAATATTAACACCATTCTTTTGCCATTGAAAAGCAGCACCTGATGTTGCATTACAATTAAGAGTAGCCGACAACGGCTTGCAAACTGTTGTTGCTCCGGATGCGCTTACCTGGCCGCTTGGCGGGGTGCAACCAACCACTGTAAAACTTCCTTGCATAAACGTATGAATGTTACATTGATAATTATAAGTTCCTGCTACAGCAGGAACATAAATAAATGTGGGCGTTGATGAATTAATGGGTGCGCTCCATACCACAGCACCGACAGGAATGGTGAGGGATGAAGCAGTGTGACTTCCGCTTGCCAAATCCCATTCAACGGTGTCACCAAGATTGATGGTAAAAGATGAAGGTGTAAATGAGAAATTCGCAACGCTTACAATTTGCTTTGTAGCATGGGATTGTAAAACCGATAATAGAATAATACTGAGTAAGTAAATGGTTTTTTTCATTTTAAATAGTTTTTGGGATTTGTAATTATGAGTTTATAATAACGATTTTTAATTGTGGATTGTGATTAAGATTTGTGATTATGGTTTGTGCTAATTTGGTTTAAAAGTAAAAATTATTTTTAATAGCGAAAAAAAAACTAATTAGGATTGAACAGATGTTAATTAAAAATAGTTGGCGATAACACCAGCCATCCACAAAATATTGGAACAAGAAAATACTGAGAGAAGGCAAATCGAATGTTAAATTTATTCTTTTTAAAAATCACATTTCCATTCCCCTGATATTAAACTTATCGCTAATTTAAAAGGTCTTTAAAATCTAAACTTCCCTGTTGTTTCGGTTTTGAATCTTTGGCAGAGGCATCCTTTAAATTCACAGATTTATCATCTTTTGTTTCAGGTAAACTTAATTGCGAAACATTGGCGGCAGCACTTGCAGCATTAGCTGTAGCTGAACCACGAACCGGGAAAACCTTTGTGATAGTAAATTTGGTTACAATGTTTCCAATCGCTCCCCTACCCTTTACAATTTGCTCATTCAGATTTAACGTGATTACCAAGTTACGTAACTTTGGTTTAGGACGTAAGTTAATCTGGATAGTTTCAGCATTATCCATTCCGCTTACACTGAAAAATAAAACCTTGCTGCCTTCTGTTCCCTTGGTGAGGTCATAAGGCTTATCGCGTGTAACACCTGTAACTGAAAATCGTTTCACCATTATTGCACCGCCTTTTCCATCCTGGTAAATCATATTGTAAACGGTGCTTTCATCATCCTTATTAAAAACTGCGATGTGCAGAATGTCTTTACCAAAATATTTTTTTTCATCAATGCGGCTTACCATGCATTTTCCATCACGGGTGAAAACAATTATGTCATCCATATCACTGCAATCACAAATGAACTCATCTTTCTTTAAGCCCGTTCCTGCAAAGCCTTCTTCACGGTTTACATACAATTTAGCATTATTCATTACCACACGCTTTGCTTCAATAACTTCAAAGCCTTCGCCTATTTCCGTTTTGCGCTCTTTTCCTTTACCGTATTTTTTAATCAGGTCTTTAAACCAGTCAATGGTATATCCTTTCAGGTTAGCAAGATGTGCATCCAATTCTTTCATTTTCTGTTCAACAGCTTTGATATGCTCATCAGCCTTGAATGCATCAAATTTTGAAATACGCTTGATTTTTATTTCAGTAAGATTTACAATATCATCACGGGTAACTTCTCTGCGTAACAATTTTTTGTAAGGCTTTAAACCTTTATCAATTGTTTCAATAACAGCTTCCCATGTTTCGCATTCTTCAATATTGCGATAAATTCTTTTCTCAATAAATATTTTTTCCAATGAACTGAAATGCCAGTCTTCACCAAGCTTTGCACGCTCATACTCCAATTCCATTTTTAAAATGGCCATTGTGTTGTCGGTAGAAATTCGTAAAATTTCATTGACACTTACAAAACGTGGTTTGCCATCCTGAATGATGCAGGAGTTGGGAGAAATAGAAACTTCGCAATCGGTAAAAGCATACAATGCGGCAATTGCATTATCACTGTCTTCGGCAGCATCAGGATGAAGATGAATAACAATTTCTACATGCTCTGCAGTATTGTCTTCCACTTTTTTTACTTTGATTTTGCCTTTATCATTTGCTGCAAGAATAGAATCAATCAAACTAACCGTTGTAGTGCCAAAAGGAATCTGGCGTATGATTAAAGTCTTACGATTTTCTTTTTCAATTACTGCACGCACACGAATTTTGCCACCACGTAATCCTTCATTGTACTTTGAAAAATCTGCTATGCCACCTGTATAAAAATCAGGCATAAGGTTGAAAGGCTTATTTCGAATGTGAGCAATTGAAGCTTCGCACAAATCAATAAAATTATGAGGTAAAATTTTACAGGCTAACCCAACAGCTATACCTTCAACACCAAGTCCTAAAAGCAAAGGGAATTTTACAGGTAACTGAATTGGCTCTTTATTACGGCCATCATAAGATGCCTGCCATGCTGTTATCTTTTCATTAAAAACTACTTCGAGAGCAAATTTATTTAAGCGGGCTTCAATGTAACGTGGCGCTGCCGCAGCATCACCTGTATATAAATTACCCCAGTTGCCCTGCCTGTCAATGAGTAAATCTTTTGAAGCTACCTG
>JBDTRM010000023.1:0-91397 GCA_039931675.1 Bacteroidia bacterium
ACGAAGTAGTAAACTTGATTAAAAAATCCGCTTAGTGCAATTTGTCATACACACTAAAGAAGTGCAGCAACCTTTTGTCGCTTAATTTTATATTTGATTCTTGCATTAAGTCAATTACCCATTAAATTATCAATCACATTTCAAAATCCCAATAAAAAAATAATCCTTTAGTTGGCTGCAATCAGATTTAATTTTACATTTGAAAGTCATTACATAATAACCATTTGATGAGACCGCAAGTATTTTAAACCTCTTTCTGATTTTTTCTCTGGCTTCTTCTCATCCAATTCCATAAAATGAAAATTATTCATTCATTGAAATAAATTATTCAATAACAATAAAACGTAAACAAAATGAAACAGTCGCATTACAAAACATTCAATGCAATCGCATTATTTATTGCAGCATTACTTACCTGTAACCTATCATGGGCACAGTACAATTATTTTGCAGGAACGAGTGCCGGTAGCGGAAACAATGCATGGTATTCAACTGCAGTCGGGTATGAAGCATTGTCATCAGGCAGCACGGGTACAAGTTGCACTGCGTTTGGATATCATGCAGCCAAGGCAAACACAACAGGCTATCACAATTGCGCTGTTGGTAATGGCGCATTGGAATATAATACCACCGGAAATGCGAATACGGCTGTGGGCATTGTGTGTTTAATAAACAATACTACCGGTTACAGAAACAGCGCCCTGGGCAACTTTGCTTTGTGGTCAAACACCTCAGGTTATTACAATACTGCTGTGGGAGCAGAAGCATTGAGAACCAACTCTACCGGCAATAACAATACTTCAAGCGGTTATAAGAGTTTATATTCAAATACAACAGGTAGTGAGAATTGCGCCTTCGGTCATTTTGCATCTTATACGTCAACACTTGCTTATCATAATAATGCATTTGGTGCATATTCGCTTTACAACAACTCAGGTGAAAGCAATTGCGCATTTGGAACCTATACCCTACAAGGTAACTCTAATGGATACGCAAACTCTGCTTTTGGTCACCAGGCTTTGGCAGGAAATACAACAGGTTACCAGAATGTGGGCATAGGTGATTATGCAAATGATGCTAATAATACGGGTTTCAATAATACAAGCATTGGCAGCAATGCCTTGCATCTTAATTATAATGGAAGTAGCAATGTTGCAGTAGGACGAAATGCCGGAGGATTAAGGGCACTTTATAGCAAATGCACTTTTGTGGGAGCTACGGCCGATGCTTCGGCAACAAATTTTACCAATGCTACTGCCATAGGTTATGGTGCAAGGGTAAATGGAAGTGATAAAGTTCGTATCGGAAATACTTCGGTTACTTCAATCGGAGGACAAGTGGGCTGGACCACTTCATCAGACCTTCGTTTAAAAACAAATATTCAACAAAGCAAATTAGGTTTGGATTTTATTCTTCGTTTAAACCCTGTTACCTATAATTATAAAGACGAAGGACAACGTGATATTTTTTACACAGGTTTGATTGCACAAGAAGTAGATGCTGCTGCAAAAAAAGAAGGAGTTGAGTTTAGTGGTGTGGATAAAAACGGGGAGTATTGGGGAATTCGTTATGGGGATTTAACGGTGCCAATTATAAAGGCAGTACAGGAGATGAATAGTGAAAATTCGGAATTGAAAAATAAAGTTTCATCGCTCGAAAATAAAATTAATCAACTTCAACAATGCATCGAATCACTTTGTGCTGATCAGAAAAAAATAAATTTGAATACTGATGAAGCAACAACACCGCAATTAAAAATAACACCTAACCCAGCGAGCTATTCAACAAAAATTTCTATCATTACAACTTCTGATCATCAACAACTACTTGTAAAAATAACCGATGCTGCAGGCAAAGTAATAACCACGTATCATTCAACATCGCAAGGCACTTCTGTTTTTGAATTGAACACAACTACAATAAGTACCGGAACTTACCTGGTACAACTGTTTAATCAAAATGAATTACTTCAAACACAAAAATTAATTATTCAATAAATAATCATTAACTCTTTAAAACTAAAACAAAAATGAAAAGAAAATTCACAAACATTATTATGGGATGCCTTTTGGCATCCGGTTTTGCAAATGCACAAAACACATTTCCTTATCCTTCAACCGGCAGTATAGGCATTGGGATAGCAACTGCCAATTCATCAGCATTACTTGATGTATCATCTACTACCAAAGGACTTTTAATTCCGCGAATGACTAAGACACAACGCGATGCCATTGCATCACCGGCCACAGGTTTGCTTATTTATCAAACTAACGGATATGCGGGACTTTATTTTTACAAAAACGGCTCATGGGTTGCGGTTACACCCAATACACTAAGGGGATTGCCCGAAAATCTTTTAATAGGTTCCACGGCAGGAGTGGCTATTACCACCGGTGTAGGAAACATTGCATTGGGCAGGGCCGCTTTAAATGGTCTTACTGACCGCATTGAAAATATTTGTATTGGCGATTCATCGGGATATGTTTTAGGAGTTGGCTCCATAGGCAACCAGGCATGGTATAACACTGCTGTAGGCTCAAAGTCGCAACGCTATAGTACTACCGGAACAAAAAACACATCTGTGGGTGCATATAGTCTTTACAATGTCATTGCAGGTAATGATGATGTTGCGGTTGGATATAGAGCTTTGTATTCTAATCTGTATAATCATTTTTGTGTTGCAGTGGGTGAGGATGCTTTATATAATTCAAAAGGTGATGACAACACAGGTATTGGTTACGAGGCAGGCAAAAATGCAACTTTCGGTTCCTCATGTACTTTTCTTGGTTCTAATGCTGACCAAAACGCAGTAGCTGGTTATGTCAATTCAACTGCAATAGGAGCATACTCTATTGTTACAGGTAATTCAATGGTAAGAGTAGGTAGTTCATCAGTAACATCAATTGGCGGCACTGTTGATTTTACTGTTGTAAGTGATGGGAGATTTAAAAATCAAATACAGCAAAACGTTCCGGGGTTGGAATTCATCAATAAATTAAAGCCGGTTACGTATCACTTAGATGTTAGAGGCTTGAGAACTTTTCTGCATGAAGAAACAGGCAAAGAAAGCCCTGAAGCAAAAGTTCGAATTGAACAAGGAATAAAAGACAAAGAACAAATTCTATATTCAGGATTTATAGCGCAGGATGTTGAACGCGCGGCACAGGAAACAGGTTACGACTTCAGCGGTGTGGACAAACCACAAAATGAAAACAGCCTATACGGTTTGCGTTACGCTGAATTTACTGTTCCATTAGTTAAGGCAGTGCAGGAGTTAGATAAAACGAACCAGGAATTGAAAACTAAAAACGACAAATTGGAAGCTCGTGTTGCTGTGTTGGAAAGTTTAATCAAACAAGGTGAAGTAAATAAGTTGGCAATGAGCAATGAGCAATTGGCAATAAGCAATTCACAGTTGTTCCAAAACCAGCCAAATCCTTTCAACAAAACAACTGTTATCAGTTACCAGTTAAAGAGTGGTGATGCAAATGCAAAAATCATCATCCGCGATTTGAACGGCAATCTTGTTAAAGAAGTTGCTTTATCGCAAACCGGCAAAGGACAGGCAACTATAAATGCAAACGAACTTGCGCAGGGAACTTATACCTATACGCTTGAAGTTAACGGTACAAGTGTTGACACGAAGTTGATGGTGTTGGTGAAATAGTTTTTAAGGCTTATTTATTAAAAAGGTTGCTACATGAAAGTGTAACAACCTTTTTTTATTTGTAATTGGATTCAGTCAAGTAACATTTCCAATGCATAATTTTTAAATTTCAAATGTGATTGTATATTCACGTATCGAAAACATTCAATTTTAAACAACCAAATATTAATAACCTGCATAATTGTCCATCCTATGAAAAAAGTTATTTTCATGATTCATGTATTGATTTTATTTTTTTGTTGTCAGGTAACAGCTCAAAAAATATCCGCAATTGATTCTTTAAAAATACGGCTGAAGGAGTTGAATGGACAACTTTATTCACCTGATCGTGATAGCGGTATTGTAAGAACAGCTTATTTCCTTTCCTTTAAACTAAGGGGGTCAAACCATGATACTGCATCGGTTCTAATTGACCAATGCATTGGATTATCCGAAAAAATGAACTGGCAAAAAAGTGTTGCTAATTCAAAATATGTTAAAGGACTTATTTTGGAAGATGTTGGAAAATATAAGGAATCGAATGAATTACTTTTTGAGGCAAATAAGTATTATGAATCATTAAAGAGTTCGAAAGATAGTACGGTGAGAAAATTTGGCATTAAATCATCTAACAGCGTCTTGGTAAGCATTGCTAATAATTATGCCTACTTGGGTGAATATGACAAGTCTCTGAAAATTCACTTCGAATTATTGAAGGCTGCTGAAGAATCCGGTCAATTCAAGGAAACAGGAGTGTGTTATACCAATATTGGAATTGTATATGGGATGAAAGGAGATTATAAACAGTCGCTCGTTTATACCCGTAAATCAAATGCTGTTGACCGCAAGTTAAATGACAGCCTTGGCTTAGCTATTACTTATGAAAATATTGGCAATGCATTATTCCAATTGAAAGAAAATGAAGAAGCGATAATAAACTATGATTTAAGTTTAGCAATAAGCAGAAAGTTAGATAATAAATACGCAATGGTAAGAGCGCTTAATGGTTTAGGAGATGCTTATTCATACAAAGGGAATTACAAGCAGGCATTAACTTGTTTACTCGAAGCGAATGAAATTGAAGCTAAGGCAGGAAATGAATCTTCGTCCGTCCAAACCCTTTCTCAAATTGGCAACTGTTACCTTGAACTTGATAGCAACAAAGAAGCAGGCAAGTATTTGCTAAAAGCACTTGAAAAAACAGATGATAATACTGAACAAAATATACTTGCCACCCTTTTTGAATCGCTCAGCAAATGGTATTCAAACAATAATGACTTTGCAAATGCACTCAGGTATCACAAGCAATATGCTGACATCAAAGAAAAGTTACATGATGAAGAGGTTACGCGCAAACTTGCCGCTACAGAAGCGAAGCATGAATTTGATTTGAAAGAAACGAAGCTTAATGCAGCACATGAAAAAGAAATTTCTGAAAAACAATTGCAAATTAATTTAAGCAAAACGGCTGCTGAAAAAAAACAGGCAGAAGTTGAATTGCTTTCACAACAGAAAAAATTGAGTGAAGTTGAAGCACAAAAATTGGATGCAGAAGTTCACTCGCAAAAAATTTCGAATGAAAAAATTTCAACCGATAATAAATTGCTTGCAAAAGAAAATGAACTGAAAAGCATTGAAACCAGTAATGAAAAGCGACAAAAGAATTTTGCTTTTGCCGGTTTGGCTGTTCTGCTTCTTTTTGCCGTACTTATTTTCAATCTCTATTCGAAACGAAAAAAACTAAGCAATCAACTTTCTGAATCACTTGTAGAATTAAAACAAACACAACAACAGCTCATTCAAACTGAAAGAGAAAAAGAAGCTGAAAAAACAAGAGTGCAAATCTCTCGCGATTTGCATGATGATTTGGGTGCAACCTTAAGCAGCATTTCTGTTTATAGTGCGGCAGCAAAGAACCGTTTAAATACAAACAACATAAGCGAGGTGGGTGATATGCTGGAACGCATCAGCACTGATGCGCAGGAGATGGTTGCCAATGTGAGTGAAAAAGTGTGGATGATGAAAACCGAAAACAATACAGTTGAAAAATTAATAGAGCATCTCCAGCTTTTTGCATCAAGTGTTTTAACAGCAAAAAATATTTCATTCCGTTTCAACTGTGATGAAAAATTAAAACAGTCGGCTTTAAATGCTGAAGCACGAAAAAATATTTATCTCATTTTTAAAGAAGCAATTAATAATGTCGCTAAGTATTCGCAAGGCACAGCCGCATCTATGGAAGCAACACTTTTGAATAATAATTTACAAGTAGTGCTTAGTGACAATGGTAAAGGTTTTGACCCGCAATCAAATGGCAACCACCATGACAAAGTTGGCGGCAATGGATTAAAAAATATGCTACAACGCGCTGCAGAATTAAATGGAGAGTTAAAAATCAATTCATCACCTGGTAAAGGAACATCAATAAACTTTTTTTGTGCTCTCCCCATAATTGGGGAGAAGATGATAAATAGTTAATATTCATATTTGCATCAGAAAATATAAGCAAAATGCCCATTCGTGTTACCATATTTGAAGACAATAAAAAATACCGCGAATCGCTTGCTGTGCTCATTGATGGTTCGCCCGGCTTTACGCTTGCAGGAGCATATCCTGATGCAAATGATGTAGTAAATAAAATTACTGAAAGCGAACCTGATGTTTTATTAATGGATATTGAAATGCCCGGCACCAGTGGTATTGAAGCTTTGCTTGATATAAAGAAGCATTTTCCGAAACTGAATGTGTTGATGGAAACTGTTTTTGAAGAGGACGATAAAATATTTGATTCTATATGCAACGGTGCTTCGGGTTATGTTTTAAAAAACACGCCACCTGCGCGCATACTCGATGCCATTGTTGAAACCTACCAGGGTGGCGCTCCAATGAGTCCTGTCATCGCAAAAAAAGTATTGCAGCTTTTGCAGGATAAAAGTAAAACTCCTGAATTAAAACCAACTGAAAACTTTGACCTCACTCCGCGCGAAAAAGAAATTCTTGCGCTTATGGTAAGCGGTATGAGTTATAAAATGATTGCTGCCGACCGCAGCATCACCTTTGAAACTGTGCGCTCGCACATTCGCAACATCTATGAAAAACTTCATGTAGCTACTATGACTGAAGCTGTTGCTAAAGCAATTAAGAGCAATATTGCTTAAAGAGATTCCTATTAATGTGAGGATTTTTTTGCGTCAACTTTCGGAAAGTTGAAAGAACTTTCCGAAAGTCTGTCACCGGGATATTTTACAATCTGTGAGGCTTCTTTTTTCAACCTCAAAGGTTTTGCGCAAAGCAAATTCTTTACCGAGGAACTTTAATCTTTCCCTCTCCCCATAATTGGGGATTGCCTTGCCATGCGTGATGAATAATCTTTGCTGAGAATTAAAATCCAATTTTTTTTAATCACAAAAATTAATCATTCAATAAAAACATTTATAACAATTAAAAACAAAATCGTATGAAAAATTCAAAACTCAAATTAAAAAATGCTTTGCTGATTATCTGTTTTATTCAACTTGCCATTAGTGTTACACAGGCGCAAACAGCAAATTATTTTGCAGGCTCCGGTGCAGGAAATGGGAATACCGGAAGCTATTGCACAGGTGTGGGCAACAGCGCATTAAATTCTTCGAACAGTGCCAATTCTAGTACTGGAATTGGTTATGGTGCTTTATATTCCAACACGACCGGCATATCAACCGGAGTCGGTTATAGTGCCCTTTACCACAATACATCTGGTGGATATAACGTAGCAGTTGGAGCTAGTGCCCTTAGCGCAAATACTACCGGAAGCAATAATGTCGGAGTTGGTTACCAGGCAGTTAATTTAAATACTTTTGGAAATAATAATATCGGAATTGGCCCTCGTTCACTAAAAAATAATGTTTCAGGCAGCGATAATATTGCAATTGGGAATGGAGCACTATTTACGAATGTTTCAAATAATAATTGTGCATTAGGAACAAGTGCCATGAATTCGAATACAACCGGCTACGAAAATTGTGCCTTTGGTTTTCTATCATTATACAGCAATGTAACCGGTTTTGGCGATGCTGCTTTTGGAAGTAATTCGCTATATAACAATACCCAATCGGGTAATTCAGCTTTTGGCGACTATAGCTTGTATAACAATTTGAATGGTGGTGATAATGCAGCATTCGGCTATTTAAGTCTTTATAATAATACTACTGCATATCAAAATTCAGCATTTGGTATATATTCTCTTTATTCAAACACTACCGGAACAAGAAATGTAGGATTTGGTGACAGGGCACTATATTCAAATCAAACCGGGATTTATAATTGTGCCTTTGGTAGTAGGGCACTTTTTACTAATATCGGTTCAGACAATTCAGCATTTGGAAACTCGGCTTTGGAGAATAACACAACAGCAGTTGATAACTGCGCCTTCGGCAGCTTTTCCCAAACCTATACAACTACAGGCGGTAACAATAGTTCATTTGGCAAGGCAACATTATATAGGAATGTAAATGGAACTGATAATTCAGCTGTAGGTGCCTATGCATTATTCAATAATAAAACAGGAATTAATAATACTGCCATCGGCAGTAATGCTTTACTGTTAGATTCTATCACCAGCAATAATACAGCGGTAGGGCAGAATGCAGGAGCATTAAGAGCATCATACAACAAATGTACTTTTGTTGGAGCAACTGCCGATGCATCTGGAAATAATTATACTAATGCCACAGCAATCGGTTATGGTGCTAAAGTGAGCGGCAGCAATAAAGTAAGAATTGGAAATACCGCTGTTACTTCAATAGGCGGACAAGTTGGCTGGACCACACTCTCTGATTTGCGTTTAAAAGAAAACATTAAAGAAAGCAAATTAGGCTTGGATTTTATACTCCGTTTAAACCCTGTTACCTATAACTATAAAGACGAAGGACAACATGATATTCTCTACACTGGTTTGATAGCACAGGAAGTAGATGCTGCTGCAAAAAAAGTAGGGGTTGAATTTAGCGGTGTTGATAAAAACGGGGATTATTGGGGAATTCGTTATGGGGATTTAACTGTGCCTTTGATTAAAGCTGTGAAGGAAATGAATAGCGAAAAAGATGAATTGAAAAACAAAGTTTCAAATCTTGAAAAAGAAAACATTGACCTTAAACAGCAATTCTTTAATATCAGTGAATGCGTTCAGAGCTTGTGTAACAACCAATCATCCAGAATCAGTGCTGGTGAAATTGACAATTCACAATTATTTCAAAACCAACCTAATCCTTTCAATCAATCAACAATTATCAATTATCAATTAAAAAGCGATGATGCAAATGCAAAAATCATCATCCGCGATTTGAATGGCAATCTTGTTAACCAAATTAACTTATCGCAAACGGGTAAAGGACAGGTTACTATAAATGCAAATGAACTTGCATACGGAACTTATACCTATACACTTGAGGTTAATGGAACAAGTGTTGATACCAAATTGATGGTGCTGGTGAAATAACAATCCAAACTTGCTTTCATTTCTAAGGTTGCTGCATATAAAAGTGCAGCACCTTTTCTGGTAGATTTCACTTTTGATATATGCTTCAAATCAACCAATGGTTTAAATTAACGTTGGGTTTTTAGAAACGAAAATAAAAAATGGTGAGGTTTTAAGCAGTTATCAGATTTAATTTTACATTTGAAAATCTTTACATAATAACCATTTATAGAAGCCACAAATATTTTAAACCATTTCTGATTTTTTTCACAGGCTCCTTCTTATAAAAATTTTATAAAAAAAATTATTCTCTCATTGGGAATAAGCTGTTCAATAACAATACAAAACCATTTAGCTATGAAAAAAAATCTAACCCTTATTATTGTTTGTGCATTTGCATTTTGCAATCATGCGTTTTCGCAAAACACATTTCCTGCAACAGGCAGTGTTGGTATAGGAACTTCAACACCTAATTCATCATCATTGCTTGAAATTAAATCAACAACTAAAGGAATTCTAATTCCTCGCATGACCAAAGTGCAACGTGATGCCATTGCTTCTCCGACATCCGGATTGCTGATTTATCAAACTAACAGCAGCCCTGGTTTTTATTATTACTCCGGTTCAGCCTGGAGTGCGCTTAAAGTAAATAGCGTGAAAGGTTTAAACGACAATGTATTTATCGGGTTAAATGCAGGAACAGGAAACACAATAGGAACAGGGAACATTGCTCTCGGCAAAGGAGCGTTGCAATTAAATAATGAAGTAATAGGAAATATTGCCATTGGCGATTCGGCTAATTATGCCTGTGTTGGACAAAATTATTACTTCGGCAGTGTCGCCATTGGTTACAAGGCAATGAGAAATAATACCGCTGATGCAAATGTCGGCATTGGATATTATGCCTTAACTGCTAATACAACTGGGGTTCAAAACACAGCAGTTGGAACCTGGCCTCTATACCAAAACACTACCGGTACTGCTAACACTGCCTTTGGTTACCGTTCAATGTCGGCTAATACAACAGGAAGTTATAACACCGCGGTGGGAAATAGGTCTTTGTATGGTGGCACCGGAGATTACAATACTGCCGTTGGAAACCAGGCTTTGGCTAACAATTCAAGCGGAGGTAATAATACAGCGGTTGGTTGTTATTCCCTTTTACTCAATACAACAGGCCATGAAAATACTGCTGTAGGTACAAATGCTTTATATGCCAATACAACAGGATACGGCAATACAGCCGTAGGTAATTTGGCATTGAATAACAACACGACTGGAAATGAAAACATTTCTGTAGGTTTTCATTCCATGTTAAATAATAAAACAGGTGTATTCAATGTCGCAATAGGACCCGAGTGTCTAATGTCAAATACAGTGGGCAGTTCAAACATTGCTATTGGCGAATACGCTATGTTTGCTGCTGATTCAGGTTATCATAATATCGCAATAGGCACACATTCGCTTGAGGATAATAAAGCAGGGAATAATAATATTGCCTGTGGTTTTTATTCTCTGACTAATAATACAACCGGTTCAAATAATATCGCATTAGGAGCGAATACTTTAGTCTTAAATCAAACCGGGAGCAATAATATCGGTTTGGGTAATGGAACTTTAACACAGACATTGAGTGGGACAGATAATGTTGCCATAGGCAACCAATCAATGTATAACAATGTAACAGGAATATTAAATGTAGCACTTGGCAATCAAAGTGGCTACATTGGAACAGCTAATTTGAACAATACATATATAGGTTATGATGCTAACAACAGTACAAGCACAAATTATGGCAACGCAACTGCGCTTGGTAATGCTTCTCGAATTACTGCAAACAGCCAGGTAAGGATTGGAAATGCTAATGTTTCTTCTATTGGCGGTTATGTGGACTGGAGTAACATAAGCGATGGCCGATACAAGAAAAATATTAAAGAAAACGTAAAAGGTTTGGAGTTCATCAGGCTGTTGCGTCCAGTTACCTATAACCTGAATGTTACAGGTTTAAATGTTTTTTTAAATATTAATGATTCTGTAAATAAAGCAGGTGTTGAAGCAAAAGAAAAAGAATTGCAAACCGGTTTCATAGCACAAGAGGTAGAAGCGGCAGCAAAAAAAACTGATTATGATTTCAGCGGAGTGGACAAACCGAAAAATGAAAACGACCTATATGGTTTGCGTTATGCTGAGTTTACTGTGCCGTTAGTTAAAGCAGTTCAGGAGTTGGATAAAGAAAATCAGGAGCTAAAAAAATCTTTAATCGAAATGCAACAGCAACTTAATGCACTTACAAACAATCAGAAAATATCATCACAAAATATTTCACAGGCACAATTAACCATTACTCCAAATCCGACAAATGATATTGCAAGAGTCACAATCACATCACCTGATAAAAATCAAGCACTCGTTTTAAAAATTACTGATGCATCAGGAAAACTAATTCATACCGAAAATGTAAAAGGAAATTCAGTATATGAATTTAATACCTCGTCATTGAGTAAAGGAAATTATTTGGTGCAACTCTGTAATCAAAATGAAATCCTACAATCACAAAAATTAATTGTTCAATAAAATCATTAATAACAATAAAAAAAATCATGAAAAATTTAGAAACCAAATTCAAGAAATCTTTATTAGTTATAGTAGCATCACTTATAATTAATAATGTAGCGCATGCACAATCAAATTATTTTGCAGGCAATGGTGCAGGCGCAGGCAATTCTGGTGTTGGGTTAACAGGAGTTGGTGCCAATGCCTTACATTCATCAAACAGTGGATCATTTAATTCCGCTTTTGGCTATGCTGCATTATTTAGTAACACCACCGGATCTGATAATGTGGCTATGGGTGCTTTCCCTTTACAAAACAACATTAGCGGGAACCATAATATTGCCATAGGCAATTATACATTGAATTTTAATACAACAGGCTCCGACAATACTGCACATGGATTCAAAGCGCTTTATTCAAATACAACTGGTTCATTTAATACTGCCAGTGGTTCTGGTGCACTTTATTCTAATACAACAGGCGTGGTCAATACTGCCGATGGTGATGGAGCACTTTATTCTAATACAACAGGCAGTTATAATACTGCAAATGGTGAGGGAGCACTTTATTCTAATACAACAGTTGGTTATAATAGTGCAAATGGTTCTGAAGCACTTTATTCTAATACAACAGGCTATTATAATACTGCAAATGGATTTAGTGCGCTTAGCCAGAATACAACAGGATTCGGTAATACTGCCAATGGAATTTCTGCCCTTTATTATAATACAACAGGCTCTTATAATACAGCCAATGGAGCTGCAGCTCTTTATAATAATATAACTGGCAATGATAATATCGCAATGGGACATGACGCCCTTTTTAATAATTATTCAGGTTCGGGTTGCAATGCCATCGGAAACAATGCATTGTATCATAACTCAACGGGTTTGAATGGCAATGCTTTTGGTTATAGCTGTCTTTTTTCCAACACTGTTGGCTCCGAAAACGCTGCCTTCGGTCACAAGGCCATGTACTATAACGATAGCGGAAGTTATAACAGTGCCTTTGGAAACTATGCGCTTTTCAATAACAAGACAGGCAATAAGAATTGCTCATTTGGTACATACACGTTAGGTGCGAATACTACAGGCTTTGCGAATTGTGCTTTTGGTTTCAACGCGCTGGCTGCTAACACTACTGGTGTTGGGAATGCAGCAATGGGTGATTCTGCACTCGACCATAACACTACAGGGTATAACAATATTGCTATCGGGCGTAACACTTTGCATCAGAGTCTTACAGGTTACAATAACACAGCCATAGGCAGATATGCTGGCGCATTGCGCAGTGCATATACAAAGTGTACTTTTTTAGGATGCAATACCGATGCATCTTTATCAGGATTAGTGAATGCAACTGCAATTGGTTTTAGCGCTTCTGTTGATGCAAGTAATAAAGTAAGAGTAGGGAGCACAGCAGTTACTTCCATTGGTGGACAGGTTGGCTGGACTACACTTTCAGATTTACGTTTGAAAGAAAATATTAATGAAAGCAAATTAGGTTTGGATTTTATTCTTCGATTAAATCCAGTTACTTATAATTATAAAGATGAAGGTCAACGCGGAATTCTATACACTGGTTTGATTGCTCAAGAAGTAGATGCTGCTGCAAAAAAAGAAGGAGTTGAGTTTAGTGGTGTGGATAAGAATGGAGAATACTGGGGAATACGATATGGGGATTTGACAGTGCCTCTTGTTAAAGCAGTGCAGGAAATGAATGAAGAATTGAAAATGAAAAATGAAAAATTGGAAGGCAATGTTGTTGATTTGAAAAATGAAATTGCAAATATGAAATCGTGTCTCGAAACTTTATGCAATGACAACGAAGCAAAATCATTGAATCAAATTTCCCCCTTTGGGGGCCAGAGGGCTTTATTCCAAAACCAACCAAACCCTTTCAACAAAACAACTGTTATCAGTTACCAGTTAAAGAGTGGTGATGCAAATGCAAAAATCATCATCCGCGATTTGAACGGCAATCTTGTTAAAGAAGTTGCTTTATCGCAAACCGGCAAAGGACAGGCAACTATAAATGCAAACGAACTTGCGCAGGGAACTTATACCTATACGCTTGAAGTTAACGGTACAAGTGTTGACACGAAGTTGATGGTGCTTGTGAAATAAACCGAAATCCATTTTGTTTTTGAAAGGTTGTTGCATGAAAGTGCTGCAACCTTTTTTCGTTTATATACTGCAAATGCAGTATTTTCTTTTAAACGAAAATCTTTTCTTTTACAGTCGCAATGCTGCTCCTCAAAAGTTTGTTGTTGCAAGGTTTTATCAATTACAGACACTAAAAACTAATTACGATGAAAAAAAATCTACTACACATTACAATCATTTTGTGCTTTGCAGCGAATGCATTTTCACAAAACACATTCCCTTCAACAGGTGCGACCGGTATCGGAACAGCATCTCCAAACGGAAAATCTATTTTGGAAATTAAAAGCACTACTAAAGGTGTGCTGTTACCGCGCATGACAAAAACGCAACGCGATGCCATTACTGCTCCGCCTGATGGATTAATCATTTATCAAACAGATAATAATGCCGGAATTTATTATTACCAGGGAGCTTGGAAAGCTGCAAACAATGTGCGCGGGTTAAACAATAATTTATTCATTGGTCAAAATGCAGGCAACTCAACCACTACTGCCACAAGTAATATAGCATTGGGCAGAGCTGCGCTTAAAAATAATACTGACCGCGCTATGCTCATTGCAATTGGTGATTCAACATTAATGAATAATGCTGTGGGTGTTTCGCAAACTTATTACTCGGTAGGCAATGTCGCCATTGGACATTGTGTTTTGCAAAACAATCTCGCAGGCTACAACAACACCGGAATTGGTTTTGAGGTATTAAAACTCACCACCGATGGACATGAGAATACAGGAGTTGGTCATCGTGCTTTATATGATAATACTTACGGAAGTTCCAATTGCGCTTTTGGTGTGAGTTCTCTCACCAACAATACGCTTGGTTCGTATAATACCTGTTACGGTTACCGGTCTATGATTTACAATACGACAGGCAATTATAATACTGCTCTCGGAAACAGCGCAATGGCAAATAACATAAGCGGAACCCGCAACACAGCGGCCGGGCTGAATTCGCTTAGCTACAATACGTATGGAAATTATAATGCAGGTTTTGGATATGGTACATTGGATTATACTACATCATCTGAATACAATACTGCAATAGGTTACAATGCAGGAAACTTTTATAACCACGGTTACAATAATGTTTTTGTAGGTTCCAATACCAATACTAATGGAGCGGGGTATTACAATGTTATTGCTATCGGACAGGGAACAGTATGCACCAATGTGAGCCAGGCGCGCTTTGGAAATTCTTCTACAACTTCTTATGGAGGTTATGCCGACTGGACTGATATCAGTGACGGACGTTACAAGAGCGGCATACAGGAAAATGTTCCGGGGCTGACATTCATCAATAAATTAAAACCAATTACTTATCATCTTGAAGCAGGCAAACTGGATGCTTTTCTGCATAAAAATACACCTCCCGAAAATCAATTGAGCGGAGCTGCAAAAAGCATTCATGAAAAAGCTTTGAAAGAAAAAGAACAAATTACTTATACCGGTTTTATTGCACAAGATGTTGAGGCAGCAGCAAAAGAACTTGATTTTGATTTTTCAGGAGTGGATGCAGCAAAAAATGAAAATGACGTTTATGGTTTGCGTTATGCAAAGTTCACTGTTCCTCTCGTTAAAGCAGTGCAGGAGCTAAGCGCGAAGAATGAAAAATTAGAACAACAGGTTGCAGCATTGGAAAGTTTAATCAGACAGCAAGGTGATGCAAATAAATCGGCAGTTAACAATGAGCAATTGGCAACGGGCAATTCACAATTATTCCAAAATCAACCAAACCCTTTCAACAAAACAACTGTAATTAATTATCAGCTAAAGAGTGGTGATGCAAATGCAAAAATCATTATCCGCGATTTGAATGGCAATCTTGTTAAACAGGTTAACTTATCACAAACCGGCAAAGGACAGGTAACTATAAATGCAAACGAACTTGCACAGGGAACTTATACCTATACGCTTGAAGTTAACGGAACAAGTGTTGACACTAAATTGATGGTGTTGGTAAAATAAACAATTCAAATTTACTTTCATTACTAAAGGTTGTTGCATTTAAAAAGTGCAGCAGCCTTTTTACTTTTAAGAATATGCAGAGGTAGAGCTTTGAAATGAGCATAAGAGAAGCAAATGGATACTAAACTGATGATAGTTACGAAATAAATACTCCAAACTAAGCCTCACCTATCTTATGGGAAAAACTTAAAATACCACAGATGCTGTATTTTTTAGAGTACTCAAATGATGTAGGTTTACATTATTAATAACAATTACAATTTTATTGCTATCAGCTAAACACATATACCGTAAAGTAATTTCTTACTGCCGTACAATCAGTTTGCGTTGGTATTGCATGCCTGCTAACCGATCATTACAACGTTTAAGCAAAAAATTTAATTATAATGGCATTGTTAACCACTAAAAATAATAAGATTATAACAATTACGCATACGATTAATTACAACCAATAAACTTCAATGAAAAATTTCTTCTTAACTCTTGCTTTAGCTTGTTTTGTTATTCAAATTTCACAAGCCACTATTCGCACTGTATGTAGCATGCCTTACTCACCGGGGCAGTACACCACCTTTGCTGCTGCACATGCTGCTGCCGCTATTAACGATACCATCTATGTGCATGGCTCATCGCTTAACTATGGCGCTGTAACTATCAGCAAAACCGGCATTGTGGTAATAGGTGCAGGGCATAACCCTGTAAAGCAAGCGCCATTGCCGTCTTCATTTACATCCATTACAGTAACCAGCGGTATTAATAACTGCCAGTTTATAGGGTTAACCATGCAAAATTTATTCTTAGGCAATTCAACCAGCACGGTGGTAAAACGATGCAAGTTTACGGAGTTGGTAGGAAGTGGTTTAGGTATTTCATGTTCTGGTCCTACTAACAATTTATTAGTAGAAGGAAATGTTTTTAATCAATGGACAGGTGCCGGTTTTTTAAATATCAATTTTGGAGGTAATACCTGTAGCAACACCATACTTCGAAACAATGTGTTTAGCGGCATGATTATAAGTAATAGCCCATCCACCTCTCCCCTCACTTTTTTTATAACCAATAATATTTTTCTTGGAGTGGTAAATCCTGTATTTAACAGCATTATAAACGCAACTATTAATAATAATATATTTTATCGTTCCTGTCCGCAGGGCGCGGTCACAGGCTGCATTATGAATAATAACATCAGCTTTCAATGTGCCAGTAATACTTTTTCTGCACCGGGTGCAAATAATTTAGTTGGTGTAAATCCGCAGTTTGTAAATTTCCCGTTGGCAGGCGCTTATTTTGATTATAATCATGATTATGCGCTTGCTGCCGGTTCACCGGGATTGCTTACAAGCGATGACGGAACCGACCGCGGGGTATATGGCGGCTTCGGTTATAAATTTAATATGACGGGTGAACCTGCAATGGCTGAGATTACTTTATTCTCTATTACCTCGCCAACAATTATAGCACCGGGCGGCACACTGGATATTACAGTTACCTCTAAGCGGGTTAAGTAAAAAATGCGCTTTGCTCATACCACAACATTGCCGGCATGAAATATTTTAATGAGAAAATGAATTTTTTTTTTCGCAGGTTGCTCAGGCAATCAGCAAGCCTTATGCTATGCTGTTTGTTTTATTCCGTTGCAGGTGCACAGCAGATTACTGCAATGGAATATTTTTTTGACAACGACCCGGGCACAGGCAATGCCACACAAATAATAATTCCATCTCCTGCCGACACCATTACTAAAACTGCAACAATTAATACTACAGGATTGCAGGGCGGTAATCATGTACTCTTCGTCAGAACAAAATTAGCTAATGGTTTTTGGTCGCTTTATGAACCACGCGAATTTTTTATCAAACCAAACATTATTGGTGCCGAATATTTTTTTGATAGCGACCCCGGTGTTGGTAATGGAATTTCATTTGCTGTAACTCCGGCATTTGACCTCGCTACTTTTATTTCAACTATAAATACCACAGGATTGCCAGGCGGCAATCACACTGTTTTTATTCGTACAAAAGATGAAACGGGTAAGTGGTCGTTATACCAGCCACGCGAATTTTTTATCAAACCAAACATTATTGCTGCCGAATATTTTTTTGATACCGACCCCGGTGTTGGTAATGGAATTTCAATTTCGATAGCCCCTGCATTTGAACCCGCTACTTTTATTTCAACTATAAATACAGCAGGATTGCCGGGTGGTAATCATATTGTTTTTATTCGTACAAAAGATGAGTCAGGTAAGTGGTCACTTTATCAACCGCGTGAATTTTATATCAAAACAAATATTATAGCTGCCGAATATTTTATTGATACTGACCCCGGAGTGGGTAATGCAATTCCTTTAGTAATCAACACACTTAGCGATACGGTAAGCATTGACTCTACCATTACCACAGGCTTGCTGCCTTATGGCACGCATTATATTTTTGTAAGGACCAAAGATGCGCGCAATGTTTGGTCACTTTACGAACCTCATGAATTTACAGTAACTGACCCGCTACCGGTTGAGTGGTTAAGTTTTAACGCTGAGCGAAAAAATACCGATGCGCTGCTCACATGGGTTACAGGGTCTGAGAAAAATTGTCTCAGGTTTGATGTGGAAAGAATGATACCTGAAAATGGAACTGCGTTTTATAAAATTGGTGAAGTGCCCGGAAATGGAAATGCATCAGCAATACATCAATATTATTTTACTGATAGCAATGTAAAATGCAAAGGCGCTTGTTATTATCGCATAAGGCAAATTGATTTGAATGGCAACTTTATTTTTTCAAAAATAGTTGCAGTTAATTTCGATAAGGAAAAAACATTCATCAAACTTTATCCCAATCCGTCATCACAATATTTTACGCTTGATGTAACTGGCGAAAGTGAAGATGTTTTGTCGGTGGAAATTATAAACAGCAACGGACAACTTGTATCATCTTATAGTAATCTTTCCTTTCCATACCGTTTCGGAAATGATTTGAAAGCCGGAACCTACTTTGTTGCGATTAAAAAACTCACAGAAACCTTACGCTTTAAGATTGTCAAAACAAAATAAGCATGTTAGTTTATCACAAACAGGCAAAGGACAAGTTACTATAAATGCAAACGAACCTGCACAATACCTATACGCTTGAAGTTAGCGGTAAAAGTATTGACACCAGGCTGATGGTGCTCATAAAATAACAATCCAAACTTACTATCGTTATTAGGGCTGTTGAACAGAATGTGTAGCGGCCTTTTTTTTATAATTATTTCCTGCGCTTTGCCATTATCTGCAATTGAATATCTTTGTTATAAATAAATATTTAAATGAAAATAAATCGCTCATTAATAATTTTGCTGGCGCTCGGGTTAGTTATTGGTTTGACAGGCTGCAAAAAGGAAGAGAAGAATTATTATCCTGATTGCTTTTCAACATCAACCCAAACACCTGCTATTAACATAATAAGCTGCGGTAGCGTAATGCTGGTAAACATCAGCAAGCACCAGGCAATTTTAGCATCATTCAATGATAACAACATGCTATTAACAACACAGTGCAAAACATTTGATGTTGCTTCCAATTTAAACAACTTAGAAATTTCTTACTATACTTATGATAATTATCCTGACAGTAATTATTTTACTACCTGTGCCGGTATTGCCTTTATGCCTGGGACATACGGCACAAAAATTAAATGGAATGCCATAAGCGGGAACTTCACAATAGCTGTTTCAAAAGAAAAGAAAAACAGGGAAGACTGCGAAGCATACAAAGCATGTATTGAACTTCAAAATATCAGGTTCGTAAAAGAGAACTCAACCCAGGATACCATTTTAAATTCACTCGTAATTAAAAATGCTGTAGTAGGCACTTGTGTGATGTAAAGAAATAATGCAGCGCTCTGTCACTATACAGGCGTTGATACTAAGCTAATGGTATTGGTGAAATAAAACAGGATTTAGAATTTCAATAGTTAATTCATCATATAAAGCGGCTCAAAAACCCGGGCAGCCTTTTCAAAGTTTGTTTTCTGTCACGGAAAAGTGTTTTTATTTTATTTCTCTTTCCACGTTTATATTTATTGTTATTTAGCAGTTGCTTTAATCATGAAGCAAAGCATCCTAAATATATCCACATCATGAAAAAAATTATTTACCTGCTTACGTTATGCACGGCCATTATTTTTTTAATCACAAGCAGTTGCAAAAAAAATAACACCGAAGGTGATGATATTGATCCGCCTATTAATAATACTACAACCAGTAAGGCCACAATTGCAGGAATGGTTACCGATGACAACAACTATCCTGTAAATGGTGCATCAGTAACTGTTTCAGGAAAAACCACCACTACCAACCAATACGGGATTTTTATGTTTGATAATGTTGATGTTGATCCCAACCGCACTATAATGCAATTTGAAAAAAGTGGGCTTATTAAACGAATGCATGGTTTTAAACCTTTTGTGAATAAGGTGAACTATCTGAAGATAACCATGCTGCGAAAAATAAACACCTCCACGTTCAGCAGTTCTTCAAATGGAAATGTGAGTTTACCCGATGGCTCAAATGTGCAATTCCAGGCAAATTCATTTTTGACTTCTACGGGCACCCCTTATTCAGGAAGCGTTTCTGTTGTTTTCAAACACCTCTCGCCCGACAATCCTAACTTTGGTTTTTCTATTCCCGGTGGTGATTTGGCAGGAAAAAATAGTTCAGGTCAAGCAGTTACATTATATACTTACGGTATGCTTGATGTTATTTTAGAAGGAAGTGGTGGACAGGAATTGCAAATAGACAGCCTTAAACCGGCAGCTATAAAATTACCAATAGCAGCATCGCAGCTTGCTACAGCACCCGCCACAATTCCATTGTGGTATTTTGATGAAACCACTGCAAAATGGATTGAACAAGGCACAGCAACGAAAATCGGAAATAATTATATTGGAACTGTTAAGCATTTCAGTTGGTGGAATTATGATATAGGGGCAAGCAGTCCGCTTGTAAAGGGCAAGGTAGTGGATTGTGCAGGTAACCCAATGCCTAATATTACAGTAACTTTTAACGGATGGGCTACAACTATCACCAATAGCAATGGTGAATACCAGGGACAAGTACCTTCAGGAATAACTATTACCGTACAGGTTCTTGTTTCTAACAATACTTTGATTACTGTTAACAGTCCTGTAATGAATGTGCCTCCGCTTTCTGCGAACCAAATTTATGTAGTGCCTGATATTACTGTTAATTGCGTTGGCAGAATAATGGGAACTTTAAAAGGATGCAATAACCAGCAAGTAAATGGACTTGTTATGTTAATGCAAAGCAATAATACAGTTACTTATCAGGTAACTAACAATTCAAATTTTAGTATAACCTGTGCTTCGAATACTCAATACAATCTGACTGCTTATCTGGCAGGAAATTTCCTTGTTGCTGCCACACAAATTGTAAATAGCCCTTCAAATCTAGATACGTTAAATGTTGGTAATATTTCTCTTTGTGGAACCACAGGAATCGTTGACAACTTTTTTGCATGCCGTTATTTTATAGATGGTTATAATATGTTTCATATAACTCCGACACTTGCAACTGCTCAAATTGACAGTACTGCTCCTGTTTATATTACTATCGAAGGAATTAGCCCGCCCAATATACCCACCTATGTATATATTAGCATTTCAGATACAATTTTAGGCACCTACTTATGGGTCTCAGGTTCCAACCAGATAAATATTGAAGTGTTTGATAGCTTAGGTTTTGGAACTTATTTTGGCAGCAATTACCAAAACTGTTTTGGTTCTATTACTTTAACCGAATTAGGAGGTATTGGTGGAAAGGTTAAGGGGTTTTATAGTGGTGTTGCCGTCTGTCCAAATGCAGGTTTAGATACCGTTACCATTCAAGGTACCTTTAACGTCATAAGAACTTATTGAAAGGTAACTGCTAATTTTATCAAAGAGGTTGTTGCATAAAATGTGGCAACCTTTTTCATTTGTCTTTAATAAGACATAAAGCATATTTCATTTATCCATAAACTTGCACTCCACAATTAAAATCATAAAAGCCATTTATTGGCGTTATGATTGTCTAATCAAAATGAAAGTGAAAAGTTTTTTAATCTCAATAACAATTATCCTTTTAAATCAATCATGCTCTGCGCAAAGCAAACCTGTAGCAGAAAAATTTCAACCGTTTGCATTGGTTGAATTATTTACCTCAGAAGGTTGCAGCAGTTGCCCGCCTGCTGATGATTTATTGAAAAAATTAAAAACCGAAGCAACCAAGACCAATGCACAGGTATATTTTGTTGCCTATCACGTTGATTATTGGAATAAGTTAGGTTGGAAAGATCCGTTCAGTAAATATCAATTCACTTTAATCCAACAAAATTATTTAGGTGTTTTAGATGAAAAAGATATGTACACTCCGCAAATGATTGTTAACGGCCAATACTCATTTACCGGCTCAAATGAAAGCAAAGCAAAAGACGCCATTGACCGTGCATTAAAATTTAATGCATTGGTGAATGTATCTGTTAGAAAAGATTCCCTTGCGAACGACACCTTATATGTAAGCTATCAATCATCGGTTGCCGAAAGTGATTTTTCAATAAAAGTACTTTTGCTGGAAAGTGATTTAAAGTCAACCGTAACTGCGGGAGAAAATAAAGGCAAAACACTTTTGCATGATAACGTTTGCCGCGCCTATCAATCCAAATCTTTGAGCAACAAAACAGGACAGGTTAAAATTTCTGTTAAGAATATTATATTTAATAAAAACTTTTCATTGGTTGCTTTTGTACAACAGAAAGGGAGTTTAAAAGTGCTCGGAATTTGTGCAGGCAAACTTTGATCATTGTCTCATGATATTGAAATTTCACTTGAAGATCAAAATAATTTTCAACCTGATTAAAACAATACGGTAGGAAGTTTATAAAAGGCATCTTTTTGCCAGGCTTAAGATTGAGGTTATTTTACCGTCTTCAATTTATTCATCCATTCCTTCTTCAATATCTCAAGTGATTTACCACTTAACTTTTCTATAGTTTCATGTTCTTGTCCAAATGATGAAATGCCGGCCAGCAAAATTTTAATACCATAATTGTCAGCAATGTATTTTACAAAAGAAGAAGATCCATGATAAAAAGCAGGGGCATAATAGATTCTGTCATTTGAAAATAATTCAGGCATCACCCCTTTCGAACCAATGAATGACAAAATATATGAGCCTTTTTGCGACTTCAATTCTTCTGCAAATAAAGTATCAATATTTGTCTGGTAATTATCTGAAAAAACGTCAAACCATGGTAGATTTTCTGATAATGAGACTTGAAGCGAAATGTAATCGGGCAATCCTTCAAATAACCAAAGCGGCATTTTTTCTGACCATTCTTTTTCTGTTACATTATTACTATTCCAGCTTCCGGTTTTACTATACAACATTTCGTGTATAACTTCATGCAGCCAGGGTGCTTTTCCATCTTTAATACGCCAGAATGGGACTGATACAAAGCCATATCGGGAAGCATGTGATATGAACCTGTCTAATCGAAAATAAAATGTGTAAGGTTCATCAGGCCTATGCAACTGCCACGACAGGGGAGCATTTATAAATTTTTCTGCACCGCTGATTCCGATATTTATCATGTCAGCAATCTCATTCATTCGCCTTGCTGAAAGAGAGTCTTTCGGAAACCAGCATATCACTTGGCGATCAGAAATTTTCACACCATTATTAACAAGATAAGTAATGTTCAAACTGTCTCCGTCATTCAATAAAGGTACTTTTGAAAAATCAGGTACCTGGCTAAACAATGATTTTACTAATGAAATAAGTAAAGCGATTGTTAAATAGAAATATTTAAACGTGAAATTTTCCATCTAAGCTTTGTATTAAATAGTAAACAAACATATCTGAAAAACTAATACTGGATTTCTTCCCGGAATATCGAATTGAAGAATTAAACATTACCCAATTCACCCCAAACCAGCTCCGCCTCAAATCCTTTGGAAATTAAATGTTGCGCTATGCGATGATTTTTTTTCAAAGGATTTTTTTCTGTGATTTTTTTTTCTGCATCAGCAATTAATTTTTTAATCGTGTTGCGATAATCTCTTTCATTAATTTCTTTTAATGCTTTATTGATACAATAAACAGAAACTTTTTTCTGCTGCAACATTAATTTGATTTTGATTTTGCCCCACTGCTTCATCCTGAATTTTCCGCCAGCATAAGCAATTGCAAAACGCTCTTCATTGATAAAATTATCCTGGACTAATTTCGCAATTACTTTTTCTACATCATCATGATGCAGTTTTAATTTGTACAATTTATCGCGTACTTCCTGTTGACTACGTTCCTGGTAAGCACAATAAGCAGCAGCCTTGCGGTAAGTGCTGTCATCAATAAAGCCGAGTAAATCGTCAAGCATGGTTGGGAATTTGGGAATTGAGGTAATTGCTTTGTCGAAACTGTCCCGCGACCGTCCCCCTCTCCTTTGGAGAGGGGTTAGGGGTGAGGTTATTTTCAATTCTTAATTACAGAAAGCGTTTCCCCCACCTTCACAAAAGCATCCACACATTTATCAATATGATGTCTTTCATGCCCTGCGCTTATCTGAACACGAATGCGCGCATTGCCTTTTGCAACTACGGGATAGAAAAATCCTGTTACATAAATGCCCTCTTCTAAAAGTTGTGTTGCAAAATCCTGTGCAAGTTTTGCTTCATACAACATGATTGGAACAATCGGGTGCTCGCCCGGCTTAATATCGAAACCTGCATCAGTCATGCGTTTGCGGAAGTACTGTGTATTGTCCCAAAGTTTATCGCGCAAAGCTGTTGTTTCACTCAGCATATCTAAAACTGCAATGGATGCACCCACAATAGCAGGCGCCAATGAATTGGAAAACAAATACGGACGCGAACGCTGACGCAGTAATTCTATAACCTCTTTTTTAGCAGAAGTAAATCCGCCAAGCGCACCTCCCAACGCTTTGCCAAGTGTTCCGGTAATGATATCAATGCGTCCCATCACGTTGCGGTACTCATGTGTGCCGCGCCCAGTCTTACCCATAAAGCCCGAAGCATGACATTCATCAATCATAACCAGCGCCTTATACTTATCAGCGAGGTCGCAAATCTTGTCTAACTGGGCAATAGTTCCATCCATGCTGAACACGCCATCGGTAACAATAATGCGGTGACGTAAATTTTGTGTCGCCTTCAACTGCTCTTCCAAATCATCCATGTTATTATGCTTGTAACGCAAACGCTGCGCCTTGCATAAACGCACACCATCAATAATGGAAGCATGATTTAATTCATCGCTGATGATTGCATCCAGGTCATTAAACAGCGGTTCAAAAATTCCTCCGTTTGCATCAAAAGCTGCTGCATATAAAATGGTGTCTTCAGTACCGAGGAAGGTGGAAAGTTTTTGTTCTAACTCCTTATGTATATCCTGCGTGCCGCAAATAAAACGAACGCTGCTCATACCATAGCCATGCGTATCCATAGCGCGGTGAGCGGCTTCCAAAACTTTAGGATGTGATGAAAGCCCGAGATAATTGTTTGCACAAAAGTTTATCACCTGCTTGCCATTGGCAATAATATCAGCGCCCTGCGGAGAAGAAATAATGCGTTCTTTTTTATAAAGACCGGCTTCTGTTATTTCCTTTAATTCCTTTTCTAAAACGGGTTTGAGTGTGTCGTACATTTTGTTTGAAGTTTCCTATTAGCTATTGTTTTTTGCTTGAATTATTTTTATTTTTTTTGCTTTTCAGTAAGTTTTACTAATTCATTTATTGAAGTTTTCCAAATGCCTTTTGTATGGGTAAAAGCAAATATGTCAGAACCCACAATTGCTAATGAAGTGACACCGTCTTGTAACTCTGAATTATTTACGGAAGTCCAGCTATTACCCTCATCCGATGACAGATACACACCTGAATTGCAGCCATAAAAAATTGTTTTACCGCTATGGATAAAACTGTTTGCGAAATCTCCAAAACTACCATGGAATGGTTGGAATGGGTTGTCGTTTGTGGGAAAGCCATTTCTTACTTCTTTCCATGTTTTTCCATCATCATTTGTTGAAAATGTTCCATATTTTGTTTCTACAAAAATGCTAGTTCCAATTATTGTGGCAACGTTGACCGAAGTATAAAAACCTACAGCTTTGTGAAGATTCTCATCAAGATTATTCCATGTTTTACCATTGTCCGGGGATTTAAATAAAAAATCATCACCTCCTATAATAATAACACTACCATTAACAGTTAATAATCCGCTAACTCCAGATATGCTTACAGGCAAGTTATATTGAATGGAGTTCCAGGTAGTACCTTTATCGTTCGAAATGTAAAGTTTATCTTCAGCAAGTGCAAAAATATTTTCAGGTGTTGATTGAATTAAAAAATAGTTATAATTATCTTGATTGAAAGTAGCACTTTTAGATTTTATCCAGGATTGCCCGTTATTGTCAGAAGTAAAAAGACCAGAATTAGTACCAAGAAAAAGTTTTGTTTCCTGAGAAGTGATACTACGTATTTTAATAGAGGAAGGTAAACCGTTACTTGAGGCATACCAATTTGCACCATTGTTATTGGATACGAATAGAGTATCAAAATCGTTCCTAGAACCGCAAACGGCAAACAGTCTTGATTCGTTAACAAACAAATCTCTGCCATTTTTATCTACAGGTAATCCCATAGCCACAACATTTGTCCACGGTACTAATACTGGTTCTATATATTTTAAGTAGGTTAAAGTATAAGTTGCTATTTTATCTGTATCATTTTCTGCATGTAATCTATTTAACACCATTGATAAAGCAGGATCACTCGTTTTTACTTCCTTGGAAATTACCAATGAGTCTTTACTGATCAAAAGTATTTTATAATTAATTTTTCGCTCCTCATTATCTTCATGGCGAGGGACATTTAAAATCAAATTTCCTTTATCAGTTATTTCATACATATAATTTTTATCCTTTTCTTCTTCTAAACTCAAATTTCCTACATCAAATGTTTTGTCCTTATTAAAGCTGAAACTTAATGCTCTTGTCTCCCGCCTAAGCTTTGATTGAATCCAGTAGTTATTTATTTCTTCATCAAAATCCTCCAACTCATAACAACTAACTTCCACTTTTTCTCCTTTCCATTTTCCGATTATAAGTTCATTTATTTCGCTTAGAGGTGGTAGTGGTTTTACCATACTAACAAGATTGAGTAAGTTGGTTTTATCCTTCGGTTTTATTTTTATACACGTAATGTTAACAGAAACTATTTTATCTGTATCATTTTTTGCATTCAACTCCTCTAATATGTGTGCCATATCTGGATCATTTGTTTTCATGCCTTCAAATGAAATAATTAAAGAGTCATTGTTAATTGAAACTATTTCAAAGTTCTGCTCCCCATTAAATGACAATATGGTGCTTGATTTAGCCTTAAATATTTCATATTTACAATTTACTTCATTATAAAGGCATGTTTTATTTTCATTACACCTAAAGTTGATTTCTTGTATTCGAAAATTATCTTTTGACTTTTCATCAAATCCTTTTATCTCATCACATTTCCAAACCGCATCTACACTTTTCCATTTGCCAATGATTAGCTTATTTATTTCTTCAAGAGCAGGCAACTGCTTGTTTTGTGAATTAGCATTTCCACATATTAGAATTAATTGAAGAACTGAAATAATCAGTAGGGTAAAATTTGATTTTAGCATAGTCATTACTGGTTTTGCCAATTTATTTATAGTGTTGCCTAGACACCTTATATGTTAGCTGTGCAAAATAAAACAAATATTCGAGAAGGATTATGGAGATGAAAAAGGGGTGTACTACAAATTTCAGCAAAGTACCTAATGCTGAAGAGAGCTTGTAGCGCGTTTCTTCTCAAACAAAAAAGCCCCTCAAAAACTTTGAGAGGCTTTAACTTATCTAACTAAATTTAATTTTCAAGCAGTGGGCGGAATAGTCGTTGTAGGTTTTGCAACAGCACCACCAACATTCGCACTCCGCATTTTCTTTTTATACATACTCCAATTATAATCAACTGCTTTAACAGATTTCTTCCTTTTATAAAACGGATTAAACCTTGTGATAAAGTTTTTATATTTTCGTAAAAATTATTTCAGTCATGATTACAGAAAATAAACTTACCAATTTGCAATTAGAGTTATTAAAAAGCTTTAAATATGTAAAAGATGAAAAGCAATTGAATGATATTAAATCTTTATTGAATTTATATTTCCACAAACAACTTGAAGCGGCTATTGAAGAGGAAGAAAAATCAAGAAACTACACAACTGAAATTTATGAAGAATGGTTGCGTAATTCCACGAAATAATCAAAGCCAGTGAAAGTTGTATTAGATACCAATTGCTTTATCAGTTGCATCGGTAAAAATTCCAGGCATCGCAAAGTGTTCGATGCTTTTCTAAATGGAAGCTATGTCCTATGCCTTTCTACAGAAGTACTGTTAGAGTACGAAGAAAAATTCAATCAGTTTTGGGGCGCTAAAGTAACTTACAATTTATTAGCAACTATTCTCACAGCACAGAACATTTCGCTACACTCTATTTTTTATAATTTCAGATTAGTTGAAGGAGATGTGGACGATAATAAATTTTCAGATTTATATCTTTCAGCGTCTGCTGATATTTTAGTCACCAACGATTCAAAACTTATAGCGCTTCGAAAAAAGGGTTATCCTGTAGTTGATGTCAAAACAATTAGCGAGTTCATGATTCTTTTATAAAATATATGTTGTTTCTGTAATCATTCAAAAAACTTCAAGAATCAACTCCAAACTAAATTCACTTGTTATTTTTCAGGAGGAGCTCCGCTATTTCCTACTCCTTATTTTCTTCTTGTACTTACTCCAATTATAATCACCCACTTTCACAGATTTTTACTTTTATAAAACGAGGTGCATAAACCGAACTGTCCTGTTGATTCCGAAGCATCGGAAGAAACATCTTTCTTCAAATGAAGTAGCTGCTACTTTTGGAGAAAGTTCCTTCTCCCGACCATCGGGATCAGGAGGACAGTACTCGGAAACGCCAATTATAATCATCTGCTTTAACAGGTTTCTTACTTTTATAAAACGCTTTAAAATGAGATTATGAAATAAACTAACTTTGGCTCAACACAATTTCAAAAATATGCAACTGCCCAAATACCAACTTAAGGCTGAAAAATCATTAATGGTTTTCGAGTTTACCAGTATCGGACCAAAAGGAAATATTCCAAAGCTTGTAAAGTTTAGCGAAACCAACCTGAAAGACCTTTATAACCTGGCTTTTGGCGACAAGGATTTAAGTACAGGTGGCATAAACGATTTGGTGATTTCAAATAATGGCGATAGCGAAACAGTTTTGTCAACTGTAGTTTCAACAGTTTATGCATTCACTGAACGTTATCCTTATGCATGGGTTGTTGCCACAGGCAGTACAAATTCGAGAACACGATTATACCGAATGGGAATATCAAAATACATTTTAGAAATTAAAAAAGACTTCCAGGTTTTCGGACTTAGAAACGATGAATGGAAAAGTTTGAAAAGGAAATTGAATACGGAGCATTTTTAGTTAAACGGAAATACTCTTATTTTTGCCTTATGACAATTAAAGAATTAAATAAAAAGAAAACGCCCATCGTTACAATTGATAACTCCCTGGAGAAGTTTAAGAAACTTCCTTTATTCCAGGACAAGGTGGACAAGGCAAACGAAATACTTCGTAAGGTAGGGTTGCCAAAAACGAAGTTACGCCAGGGGTTGCGTTAGAAGTTGCAATTTTCAAATTTATTATTGCAACGTCTTAATATCTTTTAAACCAGATACATCATCTGCTTTAACAGCTTTCTTACTTTTGTAAAACGGCTTTAAACCCCAAACCTATCACTTGTGACTTATCCCTTACGACTTACGACTTACGGCTTTTACACGAATAAATATTTTCCTTTGCAACATTATGGGCAAAGATAAGTTAAGGCGCTGGGCTGAGTTAGAAACCTTTGAGCGCACATTTCAACCAAAGATGGATTTCCCGATGCCTGATTTTTACCTGAAAGGCAAATGGAATTCAGATGTTTTTAAAAATGAAAATCCAATCGTGCTCGAGTTAGGCTGCGGGCGTGGTGAATACACCGTTCACCTTGCAAAAAATTTCCCACAAAAGAATTTTATCGGCATTGATATAAAAGGTGCTCGATTGTGGCGCGGAGCAAAAACAATAAACGAAGAAAAAATTCTCAACGCTGCTTTTGTACGAATGCGCATAGAATTTATTGAAAATTTTTTTTCTCCACACGAGATAGGCGAAATATGGCTCACCTTTCCCGACCCGCAAATTAAAGACAAGCGCGAACATCGCAGGTTAACTCACCCCGCTTTCATCGAACGCTACAAACGTATGATGAAACCCAACGGAATTCTGCATTTAAAAAGTGACAGTGCAGAGTTTTATGAATACACACTACAATCACTCGCACAAGAACAAGGAAAGTTTTTAGTGAAAACAAATGATTTATATAACAGCCATATCGTTGACGAAATTCTCAGCATAAAAACTACTTATGAAAATATTTTTCTGAAAGAAGGAAAGAAGATTACATATATTAAGTTTCAGTTTGGTGAAGGTTGAAGTCCGATGTCAGAAGTTAGAAGTCGGAAGTCGGAGATCGGAATTATAGATTCAGAAATAATCGTTGCGACAACGCATCAATTTATTTTTCTCCGAATAAATAAACATCAATAGCGAGTGACATCAGTCACTCGTAAGCCGAAACATTCTTTGGAGCATCACTTTCGGGAAGTTCCTTCAACTTCCCGAAAGTTGCCCGGAGTAAAATGTCTGACACCCGAAAAGGTGTCTGACATTGGATAGTCTTCAGGAAAATTAATAAGGCAGTAAGTTTATTAAGCGAACTAAAGATTCGCTGTTACATTGTTCCCGACTCTCATTCCCATATCCCCATATTTCCATATTTCCTTATTCCCGAATTCCCCACACCTAATCTTTTTCTACATTTGAAAAGTTGATTCAATTCGCCTGTGCTAAAAACATATAACAAAAAACATTATCGCTTATTATTCTTTGCGCTGCTCCTTTTTGCAGTGGGATTCAGCTATGAATATTATTACATCACTAAATTAAATGACCGCGCCTTAATTGTTAAACGGGTGCAGGAAACTTTAAATGAAAAAAATCGTGTAATAAATATTTACCTGAATCAGCTTACTGATGCATTAATAAAAGCCGGAAATGATAAGGTTCTTTTTAATCGCGCTGCAAGTAAAATAAAACCGCCCGGGAGTGATGTTTCAATTTTTATTTATGAAAATGATGATTTGAAATACTGGAGTGACAACAAAATTGAGCTTAAATCAACAGATAAGCCAAACATAGGTAATGAGGAAATGAGTTTTTTCAACTCTGCTTATTATGAATTTTTCAGGCGCAATGCAGGCGCTTATAAAATCACGGCATTGCTTTTTTTAAAACGAAGCAATAATAAGTTTGAAAACATCTATGTGCAAAATGATTTTAATGATGACTTTAAGTTAGGCAGCAATGTATTGTTCGGATCCAAAGTATCATCAACGCAAAACAATGTTATTTACAACACAAAACGCAATGTGCTTTTCTACCTGTTGTTTTCAAAGGAAACAAAAAAACCTGTCCCGCTTTTACTGCCGTTTATTTATTTAATAGCCATCATTATTTTTCTTGCATGGTATTACACTTTCGTAATGCATTTCGCAAAATATGAATTAGTGTGGGCATTTTTATTGATGGTGCTGTTGGGTCTGGCATTTGTTTTAATTGTAAGTTTCAGGCTGCCCAATGGGCTTTTTGAATTGAACCTTTTTTTACCGGCATTATATGCAAGCTCTAAATTACTTTACTCATTAGGTCATTTATTATTGGCCACGCTCATTATCACTTTTTATGTGGTGTGCTTTCACGGGTATGTTAATCAGCTTAACATCAATCCTAAAAAATATGCGGAGAACCGCTGGATGCAATTGCTGCCTGTAATGGCTTTCGTGGTGATTTTATTTTTTGCTGCATTTGTAATTTCACTCGCAAGCGGTTTGGTGCTTAATTCGAAAATATCTTTTGCTGTTGATAATGTACTCGACCTGTCGCGATACAGCTTTGCCGGATTAGTAATAGTTTTTTTACTGATGTTTTCATTTTACTTAGTATGCGATGCAGCCTTGCGTTTTGTATTAAGAACACATTATGGTTTTTTACGCACTTTCTCATTTTTTGTGACTGCGCAAATTATATTCCTGCTTGTCTGTTATCCATTGCGGAACACAGAATTTTTCATGCAGTTTCAATGGATCACCTATTCTGTTACCCTTGGGGTAATGGCCATAGTGGGATTGCTGCTGCTGGTTTCGCAAAAGGAATATACTTTTTATAAATCCATCTGGCTGGTGCTTACTTTTTCGGCATATACTGCTATTATACTGCAGGATCTTACTATTAAAAAAGAACAACAGCAGCGCACTGCTTTTGCTGATAAATTAGAAAACGAAGGCGACCTGATGGCGGAATATTTATTTGAAGATATTTTTGAAAAGTTAGCTTATGATAAAATCATTTTAACTTATTTATGCAATGACAATCCTGAAATTACCTTAAATACCACTACAGAAAAAAATATAAGTAACCGCCTGATGCAAAATTATTTTTCCGGCTATTGGTCAGGTTATGATATAAGGATACACACGTTTAATCACAACGGGCTGCCAATATCCAATACATCAGACACTGCCAAATCAATATCGCTGTATGATAAAATTATCAGCGAACAGGGAAAGGAAACACAAACGCAGGGATTATATTCTTTAAAGAGCACATCAGGCATTACATCATACATTGGCAAAATAGTGGTGCGTGACACTGATAATAATAACATTGTTGCAGGCAGCATTATTATGGAGCTGAATTCAAAAATCACCAAGAATGAATTAGGTTATCCGGGTTTGCTCATCAGCCAGAAACAAGCAAGCAAGCTTGAGGGTCAAACCTATTCGTATGCGCTCTATCAGAATAATGCCCTCGTGAGCCAGAACGGAAACTTCAGTTACAATTCAAGCAGTTTTTATTACAAAGCACTGGCAGGCCCTGTGGGCGATCATTTTATGACAATGGATAAAATCTCTTACCTGATAAGAGTATTGCCCAATGGTGATTTAATAGTAGTGAGCAAACCGCTATCTGGATTTGGCGTATTCTTTACCATTTTCATTTACATTTTTACGCTGTTCTTTTTATGGTATGTTTTCTTTTTTATTGTTTTTAAACTCATCACAAATTCTTTTCAATTTCAATTCGATTTTAAAAGCCGCATACAATTAACTGTAACTACAGTGATCATTATCATAATGTTCACCATTGGTTCAGTAACCATTTATAACATCATTGATAACTATAACAGTTTACAAGATCAAAAGCTGATTGAAAAGCTTAGCTCTGTATTATTGGTCATTGAAAATGAAACACGCTATCAGCCACTCACAGGTCTAACTATAGAAACAGAGTTGGGATATAAATTTTCGGAACTCAGCAATGCGTTAAACTGCGACTTTAATATTTATGACGACAAAGGGTTTTTGCTTTACTCTACTCAGCCCAAAGTTTTTGAGTTGAATTTATTAGGTTACACCATTAACCGCACGGCTTTTGAAGAATTAAAAAACAATCCCAAGCTTAATTTTGTGCAGGAAGAAAATATTGGTTCGCTTAATTATATAGCAGCTTATGAACCTATCAGTAATTACAAAAATAAGGCCTTAGCCTATCTTAATCTTCCTTATTTTAAAAACGAATCCGATTTAAATAAAGAGATTTCAGCTATCTTAGTAACACTGATCAACATTTACATTCCCGTTTTCTTTATCAGCTTAGTGATTACACTTTTTTTATCACAGCGCCTTGCTAATCCTTTACGGTTAATTCAAAATAGTTTATCAAAAGTAAGGTTGGATAAATCAAACCAGCTTATAGAGTGGCACAGGGATGATGAAATAGGTGCATTAGTAAAACAATACAACCACATGGTAGGGGAGCTTGAACGCAGTGCTGAAATACTGGCGCAGAGCGAGCGCGAAACAGCATGGCGCGAAATGGCAAGACAAGTGGCGCATGAAATAAAAAATCCGCTTACGCCTATGAAGTTAAGTGTGCAGCACATGTTACGGGCTATGGAAGACGAGCATCCTGACTTTGATAAATTAGTAAAACGATTTTCTGAAAACTTAGTTGAACAAATAGATACGCTCAGTAATATTGCAACTGAGTTCAGCAACTTTGCCAAGATGCCACGTGCTAACAATGCGGTAATAAACCTGCAGTCTATTTTGAGAAACTCAACAGAGTTGTATGGCATAGAAAAAAATATAACGGTTATTTTTAATGAATCGCAGGATGAAATGCTGGTGTATGCTGATAAAAATCAACTGCTGCGTGTGTTCAGTAATTTGCTTAAGAATGCCATACAGGCAATACCTCAAAGCAAGAAGGGATTGGTAAAAGTAAGTGTGACCGAAGACACAAATACCTATACGGTAGTAGTTAATGATAACGGTTCAGGAATACCGGAAGATACACGCGAACGGATTTTTACACCAAACTTCACCACCAAAACCACGGGAACAGGTTTGGGGCTTGCAATAGCCAAGCAGATTGTTGACAATGCACAAGGTAAAATATGGTTTGAAACCCAGGTAAATGTCGGTACCACTTTTTACATCATGTTGCCAAAATATTCTCACGCCTGAAAAATTGGTTATGGTTTTTAGTTTGTAGTTGTGGTTTAAAAATGTTTTCGGTTTTAGTTCCAATGTATCGGGAGGGTTTGAAAAAACGTAATATAAAATACCAGCATGGATTAAAACTGAAAACTAAAATCATAAACAAGATAATCAAAACCAGGAACCAATAACTAATAACAAATTACGTCATATTCACACCAATAAAGTTTCTTATATATTCGCGCACTTTCAGAAACGGTTTGTGGTTTTTAGTTTTTGGTCGTGGTTATAAAAAGTTAGCGGTTTAAGGCTGGAGTTTGAAATAGCGTTTAGTTTGATAAAAACTAAATATTAAATATTGGCTTGAACAAAAACTGTAAACTAAAACTAATGACAAGAAAACTAAAACCAAAAACCAAAAACGAATAATAAATTGTCTCGTCCCATTCGAATTTTAATTGCAAAGGTTGGTCTTGATGGTCACGACCGCGGAGCTAAGGTAATAGCATCGTTTTTACGTGATGCAGGTATGGAAGTAATTTATACCGGCCTTCGCCAAACGCCTGAAATGGTTGTAAACGCAGCCATCCAGGAAGATGTGGATGCTATTGGTGTGAGCATTCTTTCAGGAGCACACATGACAGTGTTTCCAAAAATCATGAACCTCCTCAAAGAAAAAAATATCAATGACATACTCATTACAGGTGGAGGAATTATTCCCGATGCTGATATGGAAAAACTTTACCGGATAGGTGTTGGAAAATTATTTCCTCCCGGAACTGATACCAAAGAAATTGTTTCTTACATAAAAGAATGGGTTGAGAGCAATAGGAAATTTTAAATCAAATGTAAATTAATAATGAATTATCAAAACATCATCACGAAAAACGAAAACGGCATTTTAACGATTACAATTAATCGCCCAGAAAAATTAAATGCATTAAACGCCCAAACCCTTTCAGAGTTAGGCAATGCAATTACTGATTTGCAAACAGATGCAAATGTAAGAGTAGTAATACTTACCGGTGCCGGTGAAAAAGCTTTTGTAGCCGGTGCTGATATTACTGAGTTTTCAGGATTGGATGTTAAGCAAGGCGCTCAGTTAGCACGGGCAGGGCAGGAAGTATTGAACATGTTTGAAAACAGCACCAAACCTGTTATTGCAGCAGTTAATGGTTTTGCTTTAGGAGGAGGATGCGAACTTGCAATGGCATGTCATATTCGAATTGCAAGTGAAAATGCAAAGTTCGGACAACCGGAAGTAAAGTTAGGTTTAATACCGGGTTATGGCGGCACGCAACGGTTGGTAAGATATATTGGTAAAGCCAAAGCAATAGAACTTTTAATTACTGCCGATATGTTAAGCGCTGCTGATGCATTAACATGGGGATTAGTCAACCACGTAGTTCCTGCTGCTGACCTGATCAGTAAGTGCGTTGAGATAGCAGAAAAAATAAAACAACAGGCTCCGCTTGCAGTTGCTTCATGCCTGGTGTGTGCAAATGTTGCTAACGATGATACTAAAAATGGCTTCGATAAAGAGGTTGACGAATTTGGAAAATGTTTTGCAACTGCCGATGTGAAAGAAGGCACCTCTGCATTTACTGAAAAACGAAAAGCAGTGTTTATAGGAAAATAACCTGTTCCGCTTTCAGAATTTTTTTCAAAAATTTTTATTGCAATGAAAAAACAAATTCAAATAAAAATAACCGGTAATGTTCAGGGAGTTTTCTTTCGGAATTATGCTTTGGAAAAAGCAGTTAAATCAGGTATAAAGGGATTTGTGAAAAACATGCCTGATGGTGAGGTTTATATCGAAGCTTATGGCGATGATGATGTGCTGAGTCTCTTTATTGACTGGTGTTACACTGGCTCACCAAAAGCACAAGTTGAAAATGTTGAGGTTAAAGAAATGAATGAGATTTCAAATTTTTCTCGTTTTGAAATCCGTTAGTTTAGTAGTAACACGAATCTATGCAGCAAACGGGACAAATCAGCACATTATATTAGCATTAAAAAACCTTATCCCGATAGCTATCGGGATTCTGAAACCTTAGTAGAAAATTGCAACCCGTTAAGGCAACCTTATCACCTTATTTTCATAAGAATATAAAAAGAAGGTAATAAGGTTTTGCAATTTGTGTTATAGTTTTCTACTAAGGTTTAAATTACAATCTAAGGTTAAATCAGTTGTATAAATTTATCCCGTTTCAAGTATAAATCGTGCCACCACTTACGAACATTTGTTGTTTAAAAATCATTCACAAATTATTTTTCATGACGGATTCTATATAGTGCATTATTTACTTTTGGAGTACAAACTCCAAAACAAATAATTATGCGCAAAATTTATTTACTACTCGCCATTCTTTTAAGTTTAACTACCGTAACCTGGTCGCAGGTAAAAGTCACAGGTACAGTAAAAGATGCTAAGGGCAGCGGTTTGCCCGGTGTAACAGTTGTTGAAAAAGGTACCAGCAATGGTACTTCTACAAAAAACGATGGAACCTATAGCCTAACAGTGCCAGGCAATGATGCAATGTTAGTGTTCTCTTACATTGGTTATCAAAAACAAGAAATTAAAGCAAGTGATGCAGGTTCAGTAACATTAACGGAAGATGCAGTTAACATTTCTGATGTGGTAATTGTTGGCTCGCGCAGAGCAGGTCGCGTAAAAACAGAAACACCTGTACCTGTTGATGTTATAAGTGTAAGCCAGGTATCGGCAACCACAGGCAGGGGCAGTGTAACTGCGCTTTTAAATTACTCGGCCCCATCATTAAACTTCAATAAGCAAAGTGGTTCTGATGGCGCTGACCATATTGACCTTGCAACATTACGTGGATTAGGACCTGATCAGACTTTGGTTTTGATCAATGGAAAACGCAGGCATCAAACGGCATTCGTATCAGTGTTTGGAACACGCGGTCGCGGAAACTCAGGAACTGACATGAGCGCAATTCCTGCATCAGCAATTGATCGTGTTGAAATTTTACGTGACGGAGCTTCAGCACAGTATGGTTCTGATGCCATAGCAGGCGTAATAAATCTTGTACTCAAAAGAGATGTGAAAGTATTTACAGGTGATTTAAGTTACGGTGGTTATTCAGACAAAGATTTTAATCCATCATTCGATAAAAGTTTCGGGCAGTATGAAACGGGAGATAAATTTGACGGACAAACAATTAATTTCAATGGCAATTATGGTGTGCCGCTTGGAAAGAAAGATGGATTCATAAATTTTTCTGTAAACGTAATGAACCAGACTAAAACTTTTCGCCAGGTATTAGACACTTCAAATCTTTTTACTAATGATGATGCGTTACCCATCAATCCTTATCGCAGGGCGAATGGCGATGGTTCGGTTACTGCGGGTGGAGGTTTTATAAATCTTGAATTACCTTGCGGAAGCGGGAATACCAAGGTTTACGCTTTTGGCGGATATAATTACAGTTCAAGTGATGCATTTGCATTTACAAGGAACTGGTCAGCTCGTCCGGAGCGCTTTCCAACAGATCCTAATGGTAATTTAATTTTTGTTGATGGCATCATGCATACAACACCTGAGAATGTTGACCAGGGAATTCCCGCAGATACTTTTTTTAATCCCCACATTCAAACGCATGTGAGCGATGGTTCGCTTGCAGTTGGAGTAAATGGAAGAACAATGTCAAACTGGAATTGGGACGTAAGCAATAATACAGGCCGTAATGATTTTCATTTTTATGGTGATAAAACTTTTAATGCATCGCTTGGTTCAGGAAAGACTCATTTTGATGACGGGGGATTTTCTTTTCTGCAAAATACAACCAACGTTAACTTCACTAAGGAAATTGGAAATATAGCACAAGGTTTCAACCTCGCTTTAGGTGCAGAATACAGAATGGAGAAGTATGAACTTTATGCAGGCGAAGAAGCATCGTATAAAAATTATGATACCAGTGGTGTGAAAGCAACAGGTGCGCAAGGCTTTCCCGGTTATCAGCCGGCAGATGAAGTTACTGACAATCGTTCAACAGTTGGTGTATATATAGATGCTGAATTAGACATTACAAAAAAATGGTTGATAACCGGTGCTATACGCGCAGAAAATTACAGCGACTTTGGTTTTACTGTGAATGAAAAATTCAGCACACGTTATAAAGTGGCTGATAACTTTAGCATCAGAGGATCAGTAAGCACAGGTTTCCGAGCACCATCCTTACAACAGATTAATTTCAGCTCCACATTTACAACTGTGCAGGGCGCTACAGTGGCCGAAGTAAAGATTGCTCCTAATTATAGTGAAATTACAAAATCAGCCGGAATCCCTGAACTCACAGAAGAGAAATCAGTAAATGCAGGAATAGGATTTACGTATAGCCCTGTTAAAAATTTCAACATAACCGTTGACGCCTATACGGTAATGGTTAAAGACAGGGTTGTACTCTCAGGACAGTTTGATGCAAGCGATGCAACACTCGATACAAATTTTACTAATACATTAAATGCGCTGAGTGTTGCGTATGCACAATTTTTTGCAAATGCAGTAAATACTACCAACAACGGAGTTGACATTGTTCTGGAATATAAAAAGGTAACAGAGAATAATTCATTCCGTGCAACATTAGCAGGTAACATTCAAAAAATGACTATTGATTCAATAAATGTTCCTGAAAAATTAAATGACACTGAATTGCACCGCAAAACTTTTTTAAGCGATCGCGAGCAGGCATTTATACTTGCATCGGCACCCAAAAGTAAATTTTCGTTAAGCTTAGAATATGGAATTAAAAAATTAAGTGTTGGATTACGCTTTACTTATTTTGGAGATGTAACCTTGCTTGGCTATGGTGAAGACGCACTTGGTATTGATCCGCAAGTGCCCACCGATTTAAACGACACCGTTTATGTACCTGATAAATATGATTACAGTGGCAAATTAGTAACCGATTTATTTATCACTTACAAAATCACAAAAGGAATTACTTTATGCGTTGGCTCTGATAATATTTTTGGAATTCATCCCGATTTTGGGGCAGTAAAAAGTGCAAAAGGCTGGGCATACAATAACGAACCTGCCGGACCATGGGATGCAGTTCAGATGGGCGGTAATGGGAGATACATTTATGCAAAGCTTGGTTTAAAGTTTTAATGAATTTTAATCTTCAAACTAAAGGAGGCTGTTCTCGACTTTTGAGACAGCCTCTTTTTGATGAATGCGCTGTTATAAATGTACATGTTAAGTACTTATCACATTTTGAAACAATTATTAACAAATAAAAATAAGCTAAAACACAGTTTATTGGACCTGTTAGTTTAAAGTCAACTATTATCTGAGTCAGCGATTTTTTTTTTGGGAAATAAAATTTTAATTATCATATTGCAGTCACAAACAATTTAAACATTTAAACACTATGAGAAGAACACCTAAATTTATTGCCTTGGCAATCACATCTGTGATGCTGGCAATCCAGGCACATGCGCAATCTTTTGAAGAAGGCACTAACATTATTTCTGTCGGATATGGATTTCCGAATCTCGCTAAATCTTACTTTTCCGTGTGGGATGATGCTAACCTTTATGATAGATCCTCTTTAGGAGGATTTGGCCCCCTGCACTTAAAGTTCGAACATGCTCTGAATGAAAAATTCGGAATCGGCCTAAGCCTGAACCTTGTGTCGGCAAATGGAAAATACAGTTATGAATCTTATAATAATAACGGAGTGCTAACTGATTACACAGATGAATTTTCAATGTCCGGATGGAGTGCACTGGCAAGATTAAACTGGCATTTCTTTAATTCCGATAAATTTGATCCATACTGGGGTTTTGGCATTGGATACAGATCGGCTAAATGGAAATATACTTATGGCGATCCGGACTATTCCACTGAAAACATTACAGCAAAAACACTGATTCCTTTAGGATTTGAAATTACAATTGGTGCACGATATTACGTTGCAGAAAATATAGGTATTTATGCAGAAACAGGACTGGCCAAATCTATTATTCAATTTGGGGTTTCCTATAAATTTGGAACAAAATAATATTCTGACACCTTACTCCGGGGCATATAAATATCACTATCTACAATCATTTATGATATCAACCGGAGGAGAAAGTGAGCGATGCTGATTGATAGCACGCCAAAAATAAGGTTGATGCATATAGAATAATAAAAAGTCCGCAACATTTGCGGGCTTTTCTGTTTTTTGGCCTTATGAGATGTTAGCTTATTAGAATTATTATCCTTTTTATGGTGATGTTTTTTTAAATTTTTGAATTCTGTTACCAAGAATATCGCCAACATAAATGCTCCCTTCATTATCAATTGCAACATCATGATACCTGCATACAGTACCATCATATAAACCGCTTCTTCCAATTAACGTGGTATGCTGTTTTGTTGAATCAAAAATGATAATGTTTGAGCCTTTTGGAATTGCCATCATTGTAAGATAATCAATTGCAACTAAGTTGTTTTTGGACTTGTCAATTGCAAGCGAATACATTTTTCCAAAACTATCACTACTCCATTCATTCAGAAATTTTCCGTTAAAATCAAATTGCTGAATCCGGTTATTTTCTCTATCTGCTACATATACGTTTCCTTTTGCATCAACATCAATTCCATGAGGTAAATTAAACTCTCCAGGCTTATCACCTTTGCTTCCCCATTCAAATAAATATTTACCTGTTGATGAAAACTTTACAATCCTGTTGTTGCCATATCCATCGCTAACATAAAATGAACCATCAACGGCAACAGCAACATCGGTAGGAAGATTAAAATGTGTTGAATCATTGCCTGCAACTTTTGCCTCACCTAATTTCATCAGTAGTTTTCCATCATGATTGAATTTAAAAACCTGCTGCAATGCCACATCGGTAACCCATATATTATTGTTCTTGTCAACAGTTAAGCCATGTGGCATAATAAAAAAATCAGCGCCCCAACTGTTTAATATTTTTCCGGAATTCCTATCTAACATCAAAACAGTTTTTGCAGAAATGGTGGAATCAGGCATTGGTTCACTCCATGCACGACCTGCCCTTATAAAAACAAAAATATTTTGATTGGTATCAATGCCAATTCCTGTTGGATTGCCTAACACAAATCCATTTGGCAATTGCGGCCAGTTTTTAATCAGTTTATATTTACTGATACCGGTAACATCCTTATCAACAATTCGTTTGTCGAAGTTGCTACATCCAATAAGTCCATAAAAAGAAAATAAACATCCGATTGCAGGAAAAATAAAAACTATTATTCTCCGTAGATTCATCAGTTAACCAATTTCATTTCTTTTATCAAATGACCTGCACCGCCTAATTTATCAATGATGAATAACACATAGCGTATATCAACATTAATGCAGCGTTTTAATTTAGGATCGTAATAAATATCACCACTCATGGCTTCCCAGTTACCATCGAATGCAAGTCCGATTAATTCACCTTTTGAATTTAAAATTCCGCTGCCGCTGTTACCGCCAGTAATATCATTGTTCGAAATAAAACCAACCTTCATAACTCCATTTTCAGCATAAGGGCCGTAATCTTTTTTCTTCCACAACTCCACTAATTTATCAGGCACTGCATAATCAGGATTTTCGGGATCCATTTTTTCCATAATACCATCCAACGTGGTGTAGTAATTATATGACATCCCATCAGCAGGTATATAATCTTTAATCGAACCATAAGTTAAGCGCATAGTGCTGTTAGCATCGGGATAGAAATTTTTGTCAGGACTCATTTCGCGTAAACCGGCTATCCATAGTCGTTGCAGCCTTGATAATTTAAGATCGGCAGCCGAAGCTTTTGGTGACCAGTTCGTTCTGTAATTGTTGATGATTGAAGATGCAATAATATATGCATCGTCTTTTTTTAATTTTTTAAGTTTAGGATCATCTAAAAATGCCAGTACTTTTTCTTTGGATGAAAACATGGATTCTTCAAACAATTCATCAGCCCATTTTTCATAGCTGCCTTTGTTTTCTTTCAATTCTTCATCTATGATTGATGATTGCTGTTCAGCAGGAACTTTATCATGATAGATTTTAATTAATGCAGCAAATAATTTCCTGTCAACATTTGCATCGTAATTTTTAAAATACTCATCAACTTCTTTTCTTAACTCATCTGTGGCCTGTTTAATTTCTTCGGGCTTTGCTTCCTTATTTTCTAACAATTTTGCAAGACCATCATAACCATAAGCATAAAACAGAATTTCAGATCCTTGCCCGATAGCTTCATTTAAGCAGGTTCGTGATAAAGCATATTTACGCGCTTCGGCATAAGCAGCAGCAATGTCATTTAACAATGTTCCATACTTTGCCTTGTGGCCTGCATCGGCATTAACCCATTTTGTAAATTGATTTTCAAGATCAAGTTTGGTTTCTACAACATGATTGCGTTTCAACTGTTTGGTTTGGCCAATAAAATATTTCCAGTAGTTTGAAGAAAGATTATGTTTTTCCTGGTACTGAATTCTCACTTTGGCATCAGCTTCCATAGCTGCATTCATAATATCAAGTTTCTTTGTTCTGATATCAACGGTTGTTGGATTGGTTAATTCAATAGTCATTTTAATTCCTTCGCTTGTTGCAAAGCGGTCAGTGCGACCGGGAAAACCTATAATCATAGAGAAATCATCTTGCTTAACTCCATTCATTGAAATTGGCAAATACGATTTAGGTTTATAGGCAACGTTATCCTTTGAATATTCAGCAGGGTTGTTGTCTTTATTTGCATAAATACGAAACATGCTGAAATCTCCGGTATGACGTGGCCATATCCAGTTATCCGTATCACCGCCAAAATTACCGACTGCATAAGGTGGAGTCCCAACCAAACGTATGTCGCGATAAATTTCGTAAACGAATAAATAAAACTCGCTGCCTTTGTAAAAGCCTTTAACGTCTGCCGTATAGGTTGTTCCCTCTGTTGCTTTTTTTGTTATTGCAGGAATTGCTTTTAGAATAGCTGAATTTCGTGCGGCTTCACTCATAGTATCACTAAGATTTTTCAAAATGTCCTGCGATACATCTTCCATGCGAATCAGAAAACGAACACCAAGCCCTTCATTCGGAAGTTCCTGTTCGCGGTTCATTGCCCAATAACCATTTTTAAGATAATCATGGTCAACAGAGCTGTGACTTTGTACAGCATCCAATCCGCAGTGATGATTGGTAATCATCAAACCCTGATCAGAAATAACTTCGGCTGTGCAAAAACCACCGAAAGAGTTTCCGCTCACAGTGCCCATCTGAACAATAGCATCTTTAACGCACGACTTATTAATATTATAAATGTCATCAGCAGAAAGTTTAAGACCTTTGCCTTGCATTTCGGCCTCGTTAATCTGTTTGAGTTTATTGAGCAGCCACATGCCTTCGTCAGCACGTGTTACAGAAGTGCTTATTAAAAAAGCAATAACAAACAGTGAAATAATTTTTCGTGAAAGAGTTTTCATGTTTTATTTTTTAAAAAAGGATTGCAAAGAAAACTTTTTTAGTGATTGTGATTGAGGACGATTGGTTAAGGGGGTGTTAATTACAAGCCTGTTAGCTCGTTCATGTCAGCTGCTATTACTAATAATAAAAATATTAAGGCTGCGTTAAGAAGTAACAAATTCCACACTGATTGAAAAACATATTTTGTAAGGCATTATTATTTTTAGTTGTTCTGCCATCGGTATATGCTCAGCAAGTTGTAACCCTTATGCCAAAAAACGGTGATTGCAACCACCCGATACTTGTTACTGATACAATGGTTGTTTCAAAATATTCACCTGAAGGATATGGCAACTTACTCGAAATATCAGGTAATGTGGCAAATGATGTACATTTTTTTGAACAGGAGCACAATACTGTTTGGTATTGCTTCAGGTCCCCATGTCATGCTTCGCTGAGTTTTGAAATTATTCCTGACAGCATTAATGACGATTATGATTTTGCACTCTACCGTTGTGAAGGAGATAACTTTTGTGAAAATGTAAGAACAAAAAAAATTCTTCCCGTACGTACATGTATTTCACGAAATGACAAAAAAGGAAAAAGTGTGACAGGATTAAGCGTCAATGCAAAGCAAGATTTAATTCACTCCGGTGTAGGTAATTCATTTGCCCGTGTTATTGAAGTTAACAAAAACGATTTATATTTTTTACTTGTGGATAATGCTTACAATGCAGGAGGTGGACATATACTTAGGTTGCATTGGAAATACATTCCCCCTGCACCGCATAAATATTTACCCGGAGAGATTTTTGAATTTGAAAATATAATTTTTGAAGAAGGTACTGCAAAATTTGATAGGAATTCATTTGGTTGGTTGGATAGTCTCAGGCGTATAATGGTAAACAACCCGAATTTAAAAATTGAAATAAGAGGACATGTTGATGGATACAGCAGTAAGAACACCGATGTTTATATGCGGGTTTCTCTGGAGCGTGCTAAGGCAGTTTACGAGTATCTGTGTCAAAATAGAATTGACAGCGCGCGAATGGTGTATAAAGGATTTGGAAATACAAGAATGAAATATGTGTATCCCGATTTTCAACCCTTTCTGCATAAAAAAAACAGAACGGTTGAAATGGTAGTGCTCTCAAATAACTAATCAATATAATTTTAAGCAAACCGGAGTCAAAAAAAATTCATATCACTGTTAATGTTAACAAACACGGTGCTATCTGCTTAATCAAAGGGTAAATACATTACTTAAGCAACTTAACTGCCTTCTTAACTCCATCAACCAATTTATCCACTTCTTCAAAAGTATTGTAAAAGAAAAACGAAGCGCGTATGGTTCCCGGAATATTTAATCGCATCATCACAGGTTCAGTGCAATGATGGCCGGTACGCACTGCAATGCCAAGTGTATCGAGAAACATACCTGCATCAAGGGCATTGATTCCTTCAAGTATAAAAGCGCATACACCGGTTTTTTCTTTGGCTGTGCCGATAAATTTTACTTCGGGGATTTGTGAAAGCTGCTCTGCGCAATATTTCAAAAGCGCATCTTCATGAGCAATAACTTCATCACGATTAAGCGAATTCCAATAATCAATTGCAGCACCAAGTGCAATTACACCTTCAACATGCGGAGTGCCTGCTTCGAATTTATGAGGCACTTCATTATAAGTTGTTTTTTCAAAACTCACACTTGATATCATATCTCCGCCACCCATGTAAGGAGGCATGTTTTCAAGCAAATTAATTTTTCCAAATAACACACCAATGCCTGTTGGTCCCAACATTTTATGCCCGCTGAATGCGAAGAAATCACAATCTAAATCCTGCACATCAACAGGGAAATGCGAAACGGCTTGTGCCCCATCCAACATCACAGGAATATTTTTTTCATGAGCTTTTGCAATTATTTCTTTAACAGGATTTATTGTACCGAGTGAATTTGAAACATAAACAAGCGAAATGAATTTTGTTTTTAGAGAATATAATTTTTCAAATTCATCAATCAAAAGTTGGCCTGCATCATTCATTGGGATGACTTTCAGCACAGCTTTTTTTTCTTCGCACAGCATTTGCCAGGGAACAATATTGCTGTGATGTTCCATTGCAGAAATTATTATTTCATCGCCTGCATGAATGTTTTTTCTTCCGTAAGTGGATGCAACAAGATTTATCGCTTCAGTAGTTCCACGAACGAAAACAATTTCCTTTTCAGAATTTGCATTAATAAACTTTTGTGTTTTTACACGCACATCATCATAAGCCTGTGATGCTTTCTGACTAAGGTAATGCACACCGCGATGAATGTTTGCATTGTATTCAGAATAATATTTTGAAATGCAATCAATTACCTGTTTTGGTTTTTGAGATGTAGCTGCATTGTCAAAATAAACCAATTGCTTTCCATAAACTTTTTGAGAAAGGATTGGAAAATCATTCCTGATTTTATTTATATCGAATGTGATTTTATCTTTAGTAAGTGTTTCTGTTTGCATAATATTTATATAACACATTTCACGTTGTATTGTTTGAAATCTTTATTTTGAGAAATGACTATTCCAATTTTCTCTTATTAAATTGATTTTCTATTGCTCTTAATCTTTCTATTTCTTTTGTGTCAATTAATTCCATGGGTTCGTCAAAATCATCAGATATATAACTAATTGTTCCTTTGCCAAAACCTGCTTTCAAAGGCTTCTTCTCAATCTTAAATTCTTCATAAGCCTCTTCAATTTTTTTCTCAATCCTTTCACGCAAGTCTATTGGAAGTGCTTCAATTTTCTCAATTAATTCTTTTGTGCTCATCAGTTTTACTTTTTGATTTTTGTATATAACAAAATTACTCATCCTTCTTGTTTAATCCCAATCAACTTATTTTCTCACTACCAATTTCAACATCTTAACTGCATTACCATTACTCATTTTCAGCATATAAATTCCATCAGCAATTGTTGAAATATTTAATGATGATTTACCTGCTTCAATATTTTTTTCAAGCAGCAATTTATTCAGCGCATCATACAATTGCACTTTTGCTTTTTGTTGGCTGATGATGTTGATTTCGTTTTGTGCAGGGTTTGGATAAATATTGAAATTAAAATCCTGATTGTGATTATCAATGCCGAGCCATGTGTTATCCCACACCACGATATGATTGTCTTCGGCATTTACAAAATGTTCCACTTCATCTTTATCAATTATCCTGATGTTAGTAAATGAAAGATGCAGCGTATCATTCCACACTGTTAATGAAGAAGCAGTATTAAAATTGATGTTTGCAATAATTCCGTTACCCGACCTGTTTACATGATTAGTTGCTGTGGCACCTGTTTTTAATTCTGCATTTATCAAATTATTATTCTGAATAAAAATCAAATCATTTGTTGCAGAATTCCCCAGCCAACTGTTATTGAATTGTAAATTCAAACTTGCAGGGTCAATAACATTTTTATTATAGCTCAATTGAAATGCAATTCCATAAATACTGTCGGCAGGAATAACTACATCGCCAAATTCAATACCAACACTTACGGGAACTCCAGTTATAACAGAATCATTGGCAACAATAAACCTAAGAGGAGCTGAGTTTAAAACATGCTGTGATTGTGGCGGGGCAAATAAATGTACCTGCCCGAAGTTTTGAACGATTGCCATAGTATCATCCAAATCAATTGTTCCGCTTCCATCGCAATCAATATGTTTATAATCTGTTCCCGCAGCAAGAGTAGTTTCCCAATTTACAGATGAGTATGGCATCCAAGCATTACTGATACTTCCCCGCGCATAACGACTGCTTCCTATTCCAATTCCCAAAGCAAGCATATCCATATTGTCTGCTACATGATCATTATTGGCATCACCGGGCCACACACTATCCATGTCGTTATAAAACAATATTGAATCAATTGTAACGCATCCGTTTGAATCGGTAACAGTAACAATATAGGTTGTATTTTCGCAGTAGCCTGTTACCGGAACAGATGGATTGAAACTAACGTTATAAGGAGGTGTACCACCGGAATAATTGAGATTAACCGAGCCATTGCATAATCCGTTTACAGGAGCAACAGCATTGCTTTGATTAATAACTATGGTACTCTGATTTGCAAGTGTGAAAGAAGTGCTCGCAGTGCAACCTCCTAAATCTGTAGCTGTTACCGTATAGGTTCCGGGACAAAGATTATTACGTGAGTAAGTTGTTGCACCATCACTCCATAAATAATTGGGATAGTAAAGTAATGAACCATTTGAACTCAGAAGAGCAAATCCATTGCATTGACCACAGGCGGGAGCATTGATGGCTGCTGAAATTGTAAATGATGATGGAGCAAGGTAGCCCTGCTGTCCGAAAGTGTTTACACATGTTTGAAAAGTTACATCGCAATCGTAAAAACCTGATTGAGTTGCAAAGTAAATTGTATCAGTTGCACCCGGTATTGCAGTGCCATTGAAATTCCATTGGTACGTAGCACCTATTATCGGATTATCTAATTTAAATAATACGCCACCGGGATTAGCACAAAGCGATGCAATTGATGTGGCACTTACATCTGCATCAACATTAGTAATATGTATAAGGTTAGAATTGATAAGATTGCCGCACAAATTGCTTAATGAGCAATAGTAATCACCTGTTGGCATCCAGCTTTGAGTGACAAGAGTATCTCCTGAAAAGGAATAACCTTGTCCAACTATTCCCCATGAATAATAACTGTTTGGAAAGCCGGAAACAATTTGAGCATTAAGCGTCACTGAATTTCCGTTACACATTATATTACCATTTGTTTGAATCGTAAAAGATGCAGGCAATACAAGCCCGGTATAATATAAAGTATCAGCATGAGACAATATAGGAAAATTATTGCACGAAGGCATCATGTATTCCAGTTGGTAGTAACCCGCCTGCGTTGCTGCATAAATTGAATCATTAGCTCCGGGTATAGGATTGCCATTAAGATACCATTGATACGGAGGCTCAAAGCCATACATTCCAAATGGAGGAGGTTGAAAATAAATTGTGTCACCGGGACAAAAACCAAAGGATACTGCGTTTGACCCAAAGTAGCTCGGTGGGCCTAAATTAATAACCTGTATGGTATCAGAGTTTGTTGTGCCACACCCGTTACTGATAATGCACCATAACCCACCTGTATCAACCGGAGCATATTGATATCCACTTGCCACCCAAACACCCTTTTGATACCAATCGTAAGAGCAAGCAGTAATCAGTGGCAATGAAAGTGGCGAGTCAATGTACAACGGGCACCAGGGGTGAATTATAAAGACCGGGCCACCAAACGAAAATGTTCCGGATGGAGGCAAACCCGCATTTACAGAAGTAACTCCAGATGTATAACTTCCACAGGAATTAGACATTACGCAATAGAAAGTTTCAGTCACATTTGCCACATAGGTATTGTTGGTTGCACCATTAATAACTCCAGCGCTATTATACCATTGATACGTGGCACCAATACTTGCTGATGCGGTAAGCGTTACAGATTGCCCGCTTGGACCGCAAAAACTCAATACTCCGTTTGCGGTAATTGTCGGAGGAACGGTGTCCATAATATTTATTACAAGGGTGTTGCTAATCCACATATTACTATCAACATCATAAGCAGCAAGGCAGTAAACACCTCCTTGAGTTAGATTGAAAAAAGTGTCTGTACTCAAATTATAATCTACAGGAGAACTTATTCGCATCCACCGCTGTGTAAGTTTTTTATTACTTGAAATTTTCAGGACTACAGGAGTTCCGTTGCAAACATTTGTTATTGAAGTAGAATCATTTGCAGTTATCACAGGAACATCATAATCTGATTTTGTTTCCTGGAAACCATTGCGGACAATTGCAAAGTCTTTTCCACCATAACCTGATAAACGTGTGCTTCCTACAAAACATAATCCATGAAAATAGATATCATACACATCACTAACTATTGCATTGCTTGGCGTATTAAATTCAGGAACGGTATAACCCCAGTTAGTGTAAGTATCAGGGTCAATGAAACGCCAGAAGCCATTCAATCCGCCACTATCAACATACACATAACCGAAATGGTCATTAAAATAATAATACTGTCCCGTGTAAGCAAAATCGCCTTCCAATTGTGTTGAAACAATCGGTGCAATATCAGTTACGTTGTAAGAAACAAGCGGACCATTTTGATGATACTGCATGTTGCCCAATTCATCGGTTACATGAAAGTAGGGATACCAATTACCAAAACTTACACGCTCAACACCTCCAAAAACCAATTGATTACTTGCTAATTCACAGCAACTTGTAACCGTTAAATAATTGTATGCGTAACTCTCTTCCTTCGTCCAAAGTGTGTCACCGTTGTAATCTGTTTTTACTTCCCACAAAATTTTATTAGCTCCATTTATGCTGCTGCTGCAAAGAATCACAGCGCCATCATGAGTCAATTCGCAATCAGAAAATTCTTCATCACCGGTGAGCGCATAAATTTTTGTTTGTACTAAATTTCCGACACTGTCTAAAATCCAAATTGCTGCATTCTTATTTCCTCCTGAAAGTTTTTGTGTACCCGCAACAAAAATATTTCCGTTGCTTAGAGCGAGGACTTCGTTTGCATATTCATTATCATTTGGACTACCAATGATTTGTTGCCATAAAAAAGTTCCTGTTGATGAATAACGCGCAACCAACACATCTTTATTGAGCGAGCCAATAGAATTTGTTGAACCGGCAACAACTAAATCACCATTTGTGCATTTACGAATTCCATAGGCAATTTCATCGCCTTGCGCATTAAGATTTTGACTCCACATCACATGTCCGCTTGAATCAAAATTTACAATGAAAAAATCTTTGCCATTGCCAAAGCCTTCGCTGTAGCCTGCTGCACACCAACCACTGTCAATGGTTTTGCAAACTGCATAAGCCTCATCATCGGCAGGCGTTCCATAACCGCGCTCAAATGTTCCTGCAGGGAAAGTATTTTGTGCGATGGTATTTTGATGATGAAAAGAAAAAAACAAAAACAATAAAAAAGTGAAAGCAGGAAATTGAAATGGTTGTGCTGCTTTTTTTTGCAATAATAAATGGGTGAGTGAGAATGTTATTTTCATGATAACAAGAGTTTTATAATGTTATCACCAAAATTATAAAAATAATTTACTTTAAGGATAATTATGATTCCATTTTGATTTTCGAAAGTACGTCTGGGAATATTACAAACTAAAACAGAATCTTAACAGGATACTTTTTCATTTGCGAATCATCGGTAATCAAGAACAAATCTTCTTTGATTGCTTGCGAAACGATTAATCTATCGAATGGGTCTTTATGCTCAGAGTACAAAATAAGATTCTCCAACTCCAATAGATGAGAAAGCTTTATATCAATTATTTGAATATCATATTGGGTTAATATTTTTTCAAAGTCTTTGAGTGGGTATTTTGTGGGAAGTTTTTTGAGTGCTATTTTGATTGCGATTTCCCATAAGGAAGCAATGCTGATAAACCTGTTGCTGATTGGTGCATCAATCAAGTCTTTCTTTTCTGATTGCAATCTTGAATCATCTTCAATATACCATAAAAATATATGTGTGTCGAGTAATAAATTCATCACATATAATCTTTAAAATCGTCAAGCGGTTTATTAAATTCATCAGCATCGGGTATATTTTCAAAAAAACCTTTTGCAAAACCAGCTTTTGCCCGCATTTTTGGTTTTACTTGCCCAGCACGGTCCAATATTTCCTTGATTTGTTTTTCTGCAATTATACGAGACTCTTCATCAAGTGATTCTAATCTTTCAACTAATTCTTTCGTGCTCATAACATTTACTTTTTTAATTTTTCAGCAAGTAAATTTACTGAATAATCGTGTAATGATTCAATGGTAATGTTTTTTAAAACATCGCTTGCAAAAGCAAAATTTAAAAGTGATTGCGCTGCTTGTTTTCCTATTCCACGTGAACGTAAATAGAATAACGCTTCATCATCCAATTGCCCTGTTGTTGCACCATGACTGCATTTCACATCATCGGCATAAATTTCTAACTGCGGCTTTGAATACATGTTGGCATCATTGCTCAACAAAATATTTTTATTCGATTGAAATGCATTTGTTTTCTGTGCATCCTTATGAACAAAAATCTTTCCGTTAAAAATTCCTGTTGCTTTATCGTCAATCAAACCTTTATATAATTGATTGCTGTTGCAATGAGGTTTGGCATGATGCACTGCAGTGTGATTATCAATTATCTCATTGCCGTTTGCAACATACATTCCATACAAATGCGATTCGATGTTTTCATCATCAAGCATAATGTTCAGGTTATTGCGAACCATATTTCCGCCAAGCGAAACGGTGTTGATTGAAAACTTTGAATCTCGTTTTTGATATACGTACGTGTTGCTTACTTGATGAACATTTGAATTGTCATTCTGAATAAAATCAAATTCGAGATTTGAATTTTCTGATGCGACCAATTCATTCACCACATTTACAAAACCGTTGGTGGTTTCATTTTGTGATAAAGTAATGAAACCGATTTTTGTCTGTGAATTTTTACCGGCAACAATTAAATTGCGACAATATGCTGCAACGGGTTCTTCCTGTTCACTAACAATGTTGATGATGTAAATTGGTTTTTCAATCGTAGCTTTTGGTTCGATGTAAATAAAAGTACCGTCTAACATAAATGCTGTATTCAATGCAGCAAATTCATGATTTGTGAAATCTGTATATTTTGAGAAATGATTTTTTAAGATTTCATTTTCAGTTGCATTTGAAATATTTTCAATTACTAATCCTTGCGGAAGATTTTTTATTGAAGAAAGTTTTTCATTCCATTTTCCATTTTCAAAAACAACTGCTATTGCATCTTTTAAAAACGGAAGCGATTTTAAATCATTCGCTGTAGTTTTATTTTCAGTTGAAGGAGAAGTAAACCGAAAGTTTGTATTGATGATTGGAGTTACATCAAAATATTTCCACTCCTCGTTTTTCTTAGTCGGGAAGCCAAGTTTGTCAAAGCTTTCAATTGCCTGCTTTCGCAATGCAGCAAAAGTTTTTCCATACAACTCCGAAAATATTTCGAAATCGTTTAAGTAATTTTCTTTAGGGTTTGATATTTCAATCACGTTATTCATTTTTTATTTTTGTTAGTTTGAGCAAACTAAAGTTGTTACGCAACTTCTTCTTCCTTAATCCAATCGTAACCTTTCTCTTCCAACTCAAGCGCCAATTCTTTTCCACCTGATTTTACAATTCTTCCTTTGTACAACACATGCACAAAATCAGGAATGATATAATCCAACAATCGCTGATAGTGGGTAATTACAACAAACGAACGCTCAGGGTTGCGAAGTTTATTTACACCATCGGCTACAATCCGCAAGGCATCAATATCAAGACCTGAGTCGGTTTCATCTAATATTGCAAGCTTAGGTTCAAGCATTGCCATTTGAAAAATTTCGTTGCGCTTTTTTTCACCACCGCTGAAACCTTCGTTCACGCTTCGCTGTGTCATAGTTTTATCCATTTCAACAATTGCCATTTTTTCTTTCATCAACTTTAAAAAGTCTTTTGAATCTAATGGTTCTTTTCCATTTGCTTTGCGAATTTCATTCACTGCCGTTTTCAAAAAGTTGGCATTACTCACACCGGGTATTTCAACAGGGTATTGAAATGCAAGAAAAATTCCTTTCTGTGCGCGCTCTTCGGGCGAGAGTTCGAAAACATCTTCACCATTATAAAGAATTTCGCCTGAAGTAACTTCATATTCTTCTCTGCCTGTAAGCACCGCTGCTAACGTACTTTTACCTGAACCATTCGGTCCCATGATAGCATGAACTTCTCCTGCTTTTACTTCAAGATTTAATCCTCTTAAAATTTCTTTTCCCTCCACAGAGGCCTGTAAGTTTTTTATTGATAGCATTATTATGGTTTATAAAATTTAATTCCTTTTATGAATTCGTAATCTTTTTTATTGTCGGTGAATAATTCGTAATCCTAAACCAATGCTGTTGCAGCAATTAGCGCATCGGCAACGAATAAAGAATTTAATGGCTTATAAGTCTTAAACAATGTTAGTGCTTTGAGAGAAATGGATTCATTTAGTTGCATAAGTTGATAAGCTCTAAATTGTTTTAAAAGTTCATACATTTTTTTCTTCGAATTCGCGCCTTCTAATAATTCATAAGCTGTTACAACTGAAATAGCAATTTGTCCTTTGAGAACATCAAGTTGATTTTTAATCGTTTTGTTTTCTCTGAAAGTTTTAATTAATATATCAGAATCAACAAGCACTATCTTTTTCTCCGCCATACTTTTCTCCTCCATGTTTTAGGATTTATATCCATATCTTTCCATTTGCCAAACAAATATGTCGGAGAAACATCTTCATCTGAGTCAACTTTTATTGTGCTTTGATTTAATTCTTTACTTGTTTTCTTTTCAGAAACCTTACCTCCTAATGTTTCTAACAGTTGACTGAGAAGTGAAAAATTTGCTTCAGGAATTTTTAAGCTTGCCTGTATCATGTTTCAATTTTTTCTTTAGAGTATTTAATCAACAACATTGATAAACAAATGCGATTAAACAACTCTCTTATTTTTTCTCCAATCAAATAGTATTAAGCTTTCAGTTTTCTTTTGGCGGTTAGTTTCTTAGGTTTTCCTTTACTATTAGCCGATTGCTTTATTATAGTGAATTCACCACCCAACTTTTCTACAACTTGTTTAATGAGTTCTACATGCTCATCAGGAATATTTGCAATTAATTCTTTCATGTTTTTTTGAATATTATTTTTCTTGAATCAACTTTCACTTTGCAAAAATAGGTTTACCCCACACTTCCTTCCAAACTTATCGCCAACAACTTTTGTGCTTCAACAGCAAACTCCATGGGCAATTGATTGAACACTTCTTTGCAATATCCATTGACAATAAGTCCTACTGCATCTTCAGTTTTAATGCCGCGTTGATTGCAATAAAAAATCTGGTCTTCGCCAACCTTGCTGGTGGTTGCTTCGTGTTCAACTTTTGCAGATTTGTTTGAACATTCCAAATAGGGAAATGTGTGCGCTCCGCATTTATCGCCAAGCAACAAACTATCACACTGTGAAAAATTTCTTGCATTATCTGCATTCTTATGTATTCGCACCAAACCGCGATAACTGTTATTGCTTTTGCCTCCGCTTATTCCTTTTGAAATGATGGTACTCTTCGTATTTTTTCCAAGATGTATCATCTTGGTTCCGGTATCGGCTTGCTGCATGTTGTTCGTTACCGCAACAGAATAAAATTCGCCAATCGAATTATCACCTTTCAAAATTACGCTTGGATATTTCCATGTGATTGCACTTCCCGTTTCAACTTGAGTCCAACTGATTTTTGCATTTTCATGAGCTATGCCGCGCTTGGTAACAAAATTATAAATGCCGCCTTTGCCTTCTTTATTTCCTGGATACCAATTCTGTACTGTTGAGTATTTTACTTGTGCATCTTTTAATGAAACTATTTCAACTACTGCGGCATGTAACTGATTTTCATCGCGCATGGGTGCAGTGCAACCCTCGAGGTAACTAACATAAGAACCTTCGTCAGCAATAATTAGCGTGCGTTCAAACTGACCTGTTCCAGCAGAATTTATTCTGAAATAAGTTGATAATTCCATCGGGCAACGAACACCTTTAGGTATGTAACAAAACGAACCGTCACTGAATACTGCTGCATTTAATGAGGCATAATAATTATCGGTATAAGGCACAACGCTTCCCATGTATTTTTTTATCAGTTCGGGATAATCATGTACCGCTTCGCTAAAAGAACAGAAAATAATTCCAAGTTTAGAAAGCTCTTCACGGAAAGTTGTTTTTACAGAAACGCTGTCAATTACTGCATCCACAGCTACTCCTGCCAAACGCTTTTGTTCCAGTAATGAAATTCCAAGCTTGTCAAATGTTGCTCTTATTTCGGGGTCGAGTTCATCCAAACTATTCAATTCTTTTTTTGGCTTTGGTGCTGAATAGTAAATTATATCCTGGAAATCAATTTTTGGATAATGAATATGCGCCCATTCAGGTTCCACCATTTTCAGCCAATGACGAAATGCTTTCAAACGATACTCCAACATAAATTCTGGTTCATTCTTTTTTGCAGAAATGAAACGCACGATGTCTTCGTTCAAACCTTTAGGTGCAAAGTCTGATTGAAAGTCGCTCACAAAGCCCCACTTGTATTCGCTTTGCGTTACTTCATCTAATATTTTTAAATCCTCAGTCATTGTTATTCTTTTATTCCTCGTTTGTTCTATTTGGATTGATTCTAAACTTTGTGCTATGGGCAAAAAAATTTTATTGTGATTTATAATTTGTCAATCTCACCCTTGAAACAGATTAAAATTTCCCATTTGTTTATCTTAGAAATTATTGCTCATGTTTATCTGATATTCGTTGTTTCTAATCCTAATTAAGCCCCCAGATAAAGGCGACAATTCCAATTACGCCAGTAGATAAAAATAAAATAATTGCTTCCATTTTTTATTTGTCTGATGAAATTTTATCACTCGTGTTTGAGTCATAAAAATAGCGAACATAAATGTAGCCTATCGCTCCTGCTATTGCCAAGAATCCGAATAAATAAACTGCTTCCATTTTTTCTGTTTGAAAAAGATTATTTGCTTTTTGACTCTTCTTCTCCTTTTTTATCAAAGAAAGATAAATAGATGTTGATACCAACTGCTATTGCCAGAAGAAATAAGAAGAAAATTAAAGTGTCCATTATTTTTTGTTTTTTATATTAAAGAATCTGAATCCAGCTAATGCAAAAGCTAATGTTACAATAACTCCGATACTTAATATTCCAATTCTTGAAACATCTTCAATTTGAATTACCGAAGCCAAAACAACACCGCCAAATACTAACTTTGAAATATCTAATAAATATTTCCCGATTTCATTCCTGGTTTCTTCTTTAGTCATATCCCAATCTAATTACACCGAAAAACTCTCCCCGCATCCGCAAGTTCTTGAGGCGTTCGGATTGTTGAACACAAATCCTTTTCCGTTTAAGCCATCACTGAATTCCAATTGTGTTCCTACCAAATACAGGAATGATTTTTTATCACACACTATTTTCATTCCCTTATCTTCAAATATTTTATCATCTGTTTTCAGGTTGTTATCGAAATTCAATTCGTAACTCAAACCTGAACACCCTCCACCTGCAACTCCTACACGCACAAAAAAGGTCTCATCACGTTGTTCTTTATCACGCAAATCCACCAGTTTTTCTTTTGCCTTATCTGTTATCGTTATCATTTTCTGATTGTTAAAAATTATGGTGTAAAGATAGCTATTAATAAGTGTTTTACCAATTTATGAACACGTATAAATAACGGAAATATTCTGCAAAAGTTTAGTTAAGAGATAAGAGAAATCAGCATTTGTAACCAATAACTAAAAATCAAATCTACTTTTGCGACCTCACTGATAAAATTAAAGGCAATGTTTGAAAATAAAGAAAACCGCACAGAGTTAGAACAGTTAGGCGAATTTGGATTGATAGAGCACATTGCAAAATCAATCATTATTCGCAATAGCGAAACTAAAAAAGGCATTGGTGATGATGCCGCTGTAATTGATAATAAAGGTTATCAAACTGTTGTTACTACCGACCTGTTGCTGGAGGGCGTACACTTCGATTTGACTTATTGCCCTTTGCGTCATTTGGGCTACAAAGCTGTTGTGGTAAATGTTTCAGACATTTATGCAATGAATGCAATCCCTAAGCAAATTACGGTTGGCCTTGCTCTGTCAAACCGTTTTTCTTTGGAGGCAATTGAAGAATTGTATGAAGGTATGGAAATGGCATGTGAGAAATATGGTGTTGATTTGGTTGGTGGTGATACTACGACTTCAACAAGTGGATTGGTGCTGAGCGTTACCGCTATCGGCAAAGCAAAAGAAGACGATTTGGTGTATCGTGATGGAGCCAAGGAAACTGACTTGGTTTGCGTCACAGGGGATTTAGGTGCAGCATATCTCGGTTTGCAATTGCTTAATCGCGAAAAGCAAGTATATCTTGACAATCCAAAGATGCAACCCGATTTTGCTGGCTACGATTATTTATTAGAGCGTCAATTAAAACCCGAAGCACAAAAGGAAATTATTGAACTATTAAAGACCATTGGAGTTAAGCCCACCTCAATGATTGATATCAGCGATGGACTTTCCTCAGAATTATATCACATCTGTTCGCAAAGTAAAACAGGTTGCAGAATTTATGAGGAGAAAATTCCCATTGATGTAAAAAGCAATGAGCTTGCTGAAGAGTTTAATTTGAATCCGTTAACCTGTGCTTTGAATGGTGGCGAAGATTATGAGTTGCTTTTCACAGTTAACATTGGCGACTTTGATAAAATCAAAAACCAAAAAGACATTCATATTATCGGGCATGTTACCGATGCCCCTTCAGGATTGTTTCTCGTTACCAACAGTAACCAGGAGTTTGAGTTGAAGGCACAAGGTTGGGATGGGCTGAAGTAAGTTTGAGTTTTGAATGAGTGAATAAAGAATCCGGGGAAAAAAGCAATTTAATTTAGCTTGACCAAATACAGTCTGCTAATTTTTAATCACAGGCGGCAACTGATTTATTGAATCGGCAGTAACAAACTGGATTGAACTTGTATTTACACAATGGCGGGTTTCTTTATCGGTAAATCCTTCATTCAAAAAAACATGACCGAGGTGGCCCTGGCAATTGTTACAAATAATTTCTATGCGGCTACCATCAGCATCGGGTACACGTTTAACTGCTCCCGGTATTTCATCGTCAAAGCTGGGCCAGCCGCAATGTGAATCAAATTTATCATTTGATTTATAAAGCGGGTTATTGCATCTACGGCATACGTAAATTCCAGAATCTTTTTTGTTAGTGTATTCACCTGTGTAAGGTGCATCGGTTGCTTTGTGCAGCAGCACACGTTCTTCCTGCGGAGTGAGCTTATTGTATTCCATATTTTTTTTATTATTACAACTTAATAATGCTGTTACTAATAACGGTATAAAGCGAGAACTGGTTTTCAAAATTAAAATTTTAATATGATTCATTATTACTCAACACACAAAAAAGAAATTTTGTTTTGAATGTTTTGCAGCATCAAAGTCAATCAGTTTATCTTTATCAAGAATTTTAATTTCATAACCTATATCCTTCATCATCTCAAAACAATTTGTTCGGTTTTCGGTGTCCCACAATTCAGCATATACAATAGGTTTGTAAGTCCTCAAAAGCTGCTCTCCACCTTTTAAAACAAAATATTCAAAATTCTCAACATCAATTTTAATTGCACCTAATGGCTGTTTCATGTTCTTAAATTCAGGGATGCCATCAAGACTTTTCATAGGAACAGTAAATCTTACACCTTCATTGTTTTCAGTTATACTTTCATGCACAGCATGACTTAGTCCCTGAAATTTTACATTGTTACGCACGGGCATCACCATTTCCAGTTGACCATTTTCTGTACCCAATGCGCACTCAATTATTGTTACATTTTTTAATTTAAAGTATTGCAGTACACGCTTTAGTGCTTTCAAATTATCAGGCATGGGTTCGAATGAGTAAACCTGCGAATCATTAAACTGTTTGGCAAGATACACTGTCATGATACCGATGTTGGCGCCAATATCAAATATGGCAGTTCCAGGCGGAATTAATTTGAGGAAGTACAGAAAATCACTTTCGTTTTTATCATACTTCAATGTCTTTATCTTAAAAACAGAAAACACAAAAAGATAATTCGAAAATCCAAATAATTTTTGGAGTATAAGTTTGGCCAGATCTTTCATCGCTATTCAACAGAGGTTTAATTTAGTTTAGTGCCTCTTGCGGTTTATTCTAAATTTGCACGCAAAGAAAAACATTAATTCACAATACCTGCGGTTGAAAATAGCAATAAATACAAGGCATCTTACCAATAAGGGAATTGACGGTATAGGACGCTTTACTTTCGAAACCTTTAAAATCATTGTAGAACAGCATCCCGATGTGGAATTTCTTTTTTTGTTTGACAGGGCACATTCGTCTCAATATGTATCATCTGTCAACATAAAACCAATTATTGTTTATCCGCCAACTGTGCATCCGTGGCTTATAGATTTCTGGTACAATTATTCATTGCCATTTATATTTACAAAGCATAAGCCTGATCTGTTTGTATCAACAGATGGGCTGCTTTCATTGCGCACTAAAACAAAACAACTTGCAGTGATACATGATTTAAACTTTGTTCACTATCATGACAAATCAAGTAAGTATAACGATTTCTTTCTCAATTTTTATCCCAAAAGTGCAGCCATTGCAAAGCGAATAGCCACAGTGAGCGAATATTCAAAACAGGATATAATTGAGCATTATAAAATTGATGAAAATAAAATTGATGTGGTTTGTAACGGAGTATCAGCAGCATACTTTCCGATAGATGATGATAAAAAAAGGCAAGTGAAGATAAAGCTTACAAAAGGTTGTGACTATTTTATTTTTGTAGGATCGCTTTATGAACGCAAAAACATAAAACGGTTATTAGAAGCCTTTGAAAAATTCAAAACAGATAATGGTACAAATCATAAATTGGTACTTGCAGGTCGTAAAAGGTGGACGCTAAGCGAAATGGAAGTTTTCTATAATGGGATGCGATTTAAGGATGACATTATTTTTACCGGCAGATTAAGTGATGAGGAATTGTGCAAAGTATTAGGTGCAGCAACGGCATTAACTTATGTATCATTGTTTGAAGGTTTCGGCATACCAATATTAGAAGCATTTCATTGCGATGTGCCTGTAATTACATCCAATACTACTTCGATGCCTGAAGTGGCCGGTGCTGCTGCTATATTAGTAAATCCATTAGATGTGGAAGAAATTGCAACTGCCATGCAAGGTATGATCGCAGATGAAGCACTCCGTATTGGTTTAATTGAAAAGGGTCGGGTACAACGTGAAAAATATTCGTGGCAACTCAGTGCTGATCTGTTATGGAAATCTATAGAAAAGTGTTTTTAGAAACATTTGCTTATTTACAGTAAAAAGACAAAACAATATTTCCTGATAATAAGAGTTTAAGTACTTTGCATTTAGAAAAATTATGAAAACAATACGACTCCTCATTATTATAACATGCTTAGCTTTTTGTTACCAGGTAAAAGCACAGCTTGCTTTAGGCGAATGGCGTGTGCATTTATCTTATAATGCCACCATTGCAGTTGCTGAATTGAACAACAGAATGTATGCGGCATCAAGAGATGCAGTTTACTATTTTGATAAGGATGATAATTCAGTAACGGGAATGTCGAAAGTAAGCGGACTGTCTGATTTCGGTGTAACGGCTATGAATAGCAATCCTTATAATAATGTAGTGGTTATCGCTTATACAAGTTCTAACATTGATCTTATTAAGAATGGAAAAATTATCAACCTATCCGATATTAAACGCAAAACTATTTTAGGCGATAAATCTATTCACAGCATTTCTTTCTATAAGCAATTTGCATATATATCCTGCGGCTTTGGTATAGTGGTAATAGATACTGAACGCGAAGAAGTAAAAGAAACATATTACCTCGGCCCCGGTGGCACGTCACTTGATATTTTTGGAACTACTGCTGACGGAACCTATCTTTATGCTGCTGCCGAAGATGGAGTTTACATGGCATCATTAAACGATCCGTTTATAGTTAACTCAGCCAACTGGACAAAAACCCTTTCGGCTGTTGCTAATTCAGGCCCGTTTAATCTTATTGCAGCGTTTGCAGGTAAAATTATTGTGAGTCATGATTTAAGCGGAGATGATTCATTGTATTATTATTATAATAATTCATGGACTGCTTTACCACATGTGTACAGTTATCATTCAATAAAGCCAAAAGGAAATGAGCTGATTGTTTCGTCAACTTACAATGCAATTTTTTTTGATACCAACCTTACGTTTACAGGTTATGTTAGCGCTAATGAAATTCCAAACCTGAATTGCAATGATGCTATAAAAGATAATAGCGGCACACTATGGTTTGCAGATAATGTGCAGGGAATGATAAAATACAACAGTACATCTGATTATGAATCTATTTTTCCGAATGGGCCTAAGTCACCCAAAACAGCAATTGTAAAAATAGTGAATGACGATCTTTGGGTAGGTCATGCAATACGAAATAATAACTGGCAACCGGCTTATTCCACTTCGGGGTTCTCAAATTTTTCGGCAGGTACCTGGCAGACTTTTGATGGTGCAGCACCTAACAATCCTAATTTAAAAATCAGTGACGTATGGGATCTTGTAGCAACGGCTGTTGATCCGAATAACAGTAAGCATGTTTATTTTGGTTCATGGGGAAGAGGTCTTTTGGAAAGTAATAATGGTGATATTTTCCTGTTTGATGCTTCAAATAGCATATTGCATGGCAACCAGTTTGGCGCAGTGCGCGTGGGAGGTTTAGCTTTTGACAATAATAGTAACCTTTGGATAACCAATTCAGAAAATGATTCATGTCTGAGGGTAAGATTTGCAAATGGCAATTGGAAATCCTACAAATCAAAAATCATTGACCCGTCTTCCATAATAGCTGATATATTGGTGGATGATTACAATCAAAAATGGATTAACGTTTACCGTAAAGGTATTTTAGTTTTTAATGATAATAACACTCCCGATAATTTAAATGATGATAAGTGGCGTTTCCTCAATGACCAGGCTGGCAGCGGAAATCTGGCAAGCCCAAGCGTGTTTTGCATGACGAAAGATAAAGACGGACAAATATGGATGGGAACGGAAAAAGGTGTCTGTGTTTTTTATGCACCGGGTTCAATTTACAGCACTTCAAATTCGGATGCTCAAAAAATATTAATACAGCAGGATGGATATTATCAATACTTATTGGAAAAGGAATTTGTAACGGCCATAGCTATTGATGGCGCTAATCGCAAATGGATTGGAACACAATCAGGCGGAGTGTTTTTGATGAGTGCTGATGGTACAACACAAATTTCAAACTTTAACGAAGATAATAGCCCGTTGCTTTCTAACACCATCATATCAATTGACATAAATGCTACCACCGGTGAAGTTTTTTTTGGAACTGATCGTGGTGTATGTTCCTATAAAGGTGATGCTATTGAAGGTGGTGAAGGCTGTTCAAATGTATATGTTTATCCAAACCCCATTCGCGAAACTTACGAAGGGCCTATTGCAATCACAGGATTAGTGAATAACGGTCGTGTGAAAATTACGGATGTAAGCGGTCATCTCGTTTATGAAACGAATGCACTTGGCGGACAAGCTATATGGGATGGAAGAAAATTTGACGGTAACAGGGCGCACACAGGAGTGTATCTTGTTTTATGCAGCGATGATGACGGAACTAATACCTGCATCACAAAAATGCTTTTAATAAGCAGCAAGTAAACTAAGCAAATTTATTATCTCACTTCGGCACTTTTTAAAGCTGATAGCTGCTGAAGCATATCATCGGTCATTTTATTGAGATCATAGTCATGCTTCCATCCCCAGTCATTTCTTGCATAACTATCATCAATGCTTTGCGGCCAGCTATCAGCAATTGCCTGTCTTGAGTCAGGTTTATAACTGATGTTAAATACCGGTATTTGATTTTTAATAGCTGCCGCTATTTCGGCAGGGGTAAAATCAATAGCTGCTAAATTATAAGATGATCTTATTTTTACCTGAGATGAATCAGCATGCATCAATTGAAGTGTGCCACGTATGGCATCAGGCATATACATCATGGGCATACGTGTATCACTTCTTAAATAACATTCGTAATTTGATTTGGTTAGAGCTTCGTGATAAATGGCCACTGCATAATCAGTAGTTCCTCCACCGGGATCGGCTTTGTAACTGATAAGACCGGGATAACGAATACTCCGCACATCAACACCAAACCTGTTGAAATAATATTCGCACCAGCGCTCACCGGCAAGTTTGCTGATGCCATATACTGTTGATGGTTCCATCACCGTGTATTGAGGTGTGTTTAATTTTGGTGTTGTGGGCCCAAAAACAGCAATTGAACTTGGCCAGAATATTTTTAATGAGGTGTTTTCGCGCGCAATTTCAAGCAGGTTAAAAAGACCTTCCATATTTAAACGCCAAGCTGATTTTATTTTCTGTTCAGCAGTTGCTGATAATAAAGCTGCAAGTAAATAAACCTGTTTTACATTATGGCTTTTAATAGTTTCATAAATCTTCTTACTATCTAAAACATCAATAAATTCAAATGGGCCGGTGTGATCTCCGAGTGCTACAGGTTGTGCTTTTAAATCAGCGGCTATTACATTCTGATCTCCGTATTGGTTTCTCAGTGCTTCTACAAGGTCAGTTCCAATTTGTCCTGATGAGCCTAACACTAAAATTCGTTCTGTATTCATATATGATAACTTTGGTTCCTTCTTAAAATATTAACTTATCAATTTTTGATATTCATAATCAACACTAAAATATTTTCATCAATCAAGGTGAAATTTTTTCAGCATTATTATTGGCCAAAGATACATTTATCTTGAATTACACATTGTAAGTTTTTAGTTTGAAAATGGTTCAATGGATGTGGGGATTGTGCAGGGCATTAATTCTTATAAAGGCATAAAAAAACGCACCTGTTTATAAGGTGCGTTCAATATTTTTCGGATTAATATTTTTTATTTGTGAGAAACAACTAACTTCTGGCTTGATAAAGTTTTGTTATATTCTTTAAGCACATAAAAATAAATTCCTGAATTAAGGTCATTTGTTGGAATATTCAGCACTCCATTTTTGCTTTGCAGGTTATACACAGCAACCTTGCTTCCCAACATATTTACCAATTCAACTTTGTAAGCAGATGGATCAGCTTTTAAAGAATAGGTAATAGTAGTGTAAGCATCAGCAGGATTTGGACGGGCAGAACTTAGCATAGGTTTTGCGGAAGCCAAATCTGTAATACCACTTAAAATAGGATAGTTGATAACTAAAGTAGTCTGATCAGAAGGATTACTTGCTACATAAAAACTATAAGTAATGGTACTTGCACCTGCTATGCCATGCGTGTTTAAATCTCCAACAAAATAATTGTTGCTTCCATTACCGGCAATTGTAACATATCCGCCACTAATATCAGTTAGTGAATCATAGCATTGATCCCAGCAAAACTGGCTGGTATGACCGGGGAATAAATTATTTTGTGTACGCTGGCACATAACATTTTTCGGGAAAGGGGTTGTATTATTAATAGAAACAGAAGCCACCAAAACCGTTGCATCAAAAGCACTTGGGTTAATAACGAGACCGGAATTAGTAAGACTCTGTGCCTGTGCAACAAGGCCAGTAATTAAAACTATAAAACTTAGTAAAATTTTCTTCATTTTGGGTTTTATTTTAAATAAATATAATCGGCCAAAGGTAAAATAAAAAAGGATTAAAAAAACAGTTCATAAAAAATTACAATCGTTTTACCTGAAGTAATTCTATTTTTATACTTTTGGCGGCTCTAAAATTATAAACATTTATATATAAATTAATAAAAATTAAAACAAATGAATAAAAAACTACTACTTATTATTTGCCTTTTCTTAGGCATATCAGGCGCAAATGCGCAAACTTATTTGACCGAAGACTTTGAAGGTGTAGCACTTCCTGCCGGTTGGGGTCAGGTAACAGCTGCTACTGACGGGGGGTGGAACTTTGGTGTGAACTCTGCACTGCAAAGCGCTAATTTTCCTATCGCTGCGCATACAAATATTGCATGTACAAATGATGATGCATGTAATTGTGACAAAAGCAACGATATAATTTACACATCTTCTATTGACCTTAGTGCGGCTACTTATGTTTTTTGCTCTTATGACTGCTATTACTATAATTTGACTTATCAGGCCATCACCGAAACAGCTACAATAGTTGTATCCACTGATGGTGGTACAACATGGACTGATGTTGTAACTGTTCCTGCAAACACAGGCTCATGGCAAACCAACACAGCTGATTTATCAGCTTATGCGGGTAATGCTGATGTAAAAGTTGGTTTTAAATATAGCGACCAGACAGGTTGGCTTTATGGCTGGGCTATTGATAATGTATCCATTTATGCGCCTCCAGTTGGCGTTGACTTAGCTGTTTCTTCAACCATTGTAGGTAAAGATGATCCGACTCCTGCATTTGTTGCATATCCAAAATACATAGCTAATTTACCTTTACAGGTAAGTACAACCGTTACCAATAATGCAACTGTACCTGTTACTTCATTTGATTATTCATGGACTGACGGAGTAAATACGTACAACCAATCATTTACAGGTTTAAATATTGCTCCTGTTGGCACGTATTCATTTATTTCGAATAACCCGTATAATACCATGAGCGGAAGTCAAACTATTACATCTACAGTATCCAATATTAATGGGGGTGTTACAGAACTTAATACTACTAACAATATAGCAACCTATGATGTTCAAGGTGTTACTCCAAATCCTGACATGAGATATTTTGCTGAAGAAGCTACAGGAACATGGTGCGGATGGTGCCCGAGAGGAGCAGTATTTATGGAGTATATGAAAGAAACTTATCCCGGCAGCTTTGTTGGTGTTGCGGTTCATAATGCTGATCCTATGACAGTTACGGCTTATGATGCAGGTATCGGAGCATTTCCGGGTTTCAGTGGTTATCCAAGCGTAATAGTTAATCGCACTGCTATTATTGATCCTTCACAATTGGAAGGCGACTTTATTGATTATATTTCTAATGCTCCTGCAGTAGTTATTACAGGTACTGCTACATTAAACTCTGTTACTCACGCACTATCTGTTGACGTTACCGGAACTTTCTCTCAAAATCTTAGTGGCGATTATCGTTTTCTAGCTATTGTTGAAGAAGATAGCGTACACGCCACTACATCTACTTATGCACAGAATAATTATTATACAGGAAATGCTCAGGGACCTATGGGTGGTTTTGAATCATTACCTGCTTCTGTGCCTGCTGCTCAAATGTATTACGAATTTGTTGGAAGGGCTCTTTTAGGAGGCTTTGGTGGTCAAACCGGTAGCTTACCTGGTACAATAACATCAGGTTCAGCTTATCCGTATCAATTTACTTCAACTGCTGCTGCAACCTGGAATCCAAACAAATTATCTGTGGCTGTGGTAGTAATTGAAACCAGTACAAATCATGTTCTTAATGCTGCTTCTTTTCCAGTAACTGTTGTTTCAGGTATCCAGGAAAACTCTTCTTTGTCAGGTTCTTATATTTACCCGACAGCAACTAATGATGTAATTAACCTTTCACTTACTTTAGCAAATACAGAAAAAGCTACAGTTATAGTAACTGATGTTTTAGGTAAAGAAATTTTAAATCAAAACTTAGGTGTGATAACTAAAGGTGAGCACCAGATGCAATGGAACGTAAATTCTTTAGCAGCAGGTGTATATAACTTAAATGTTCAAACTTCAAGCGGATTGTTTTCGCAAAAGTTTGTAAAAAATTAAAAATTAGTTTTTTTTAGATTAAAGAGCCGCCTCATAAGCGGCTCTTTTAATATAAGACATAATTAAATTTCAAGTTGCTCGATTATAATATAATGAGGAATTTGAAAAATAATTAGGTATTCACATCCATTCTTAAAAACAAAACTAAATTTGCATCTCAATAAAAAATTATCTTCAATGAAAAACTCATATAAAACCATTGCAGCACTTGTGCTTTCAATCCTTACAATTACATCTTTTTCATTAAACGCTCAAGACAAAGCAAAAGGAATTCCATCCGTGAAATTAAAAACATTAGATGGTAAAATTATCAGTTCAGATGATTTTAAAAATGATGGCAAACCAATCATTATTGATTTCTGGGCAACATGGTGCAAGCCCTGTGTTAATGAGTTAAACACAATACAGGAGCTTTATGGTGACTGGAAAAAAGAGACGGGTGTAAAACTTATCGCCATTTCAATTGATGATGCAAGAACTATGTCAACTGTTGCATCTTTTGTGAACGGTAAAAATTGGGATTATGAAGTTTATCTTGATCCTAACAGCGACTTTAAACGTGCCATGAATGTTAATATGGTGCCTCATACTTTTATCTTAAATGGTAATAAGGAAATAGTTTCTCAACACAGCTCATTTGCTCCGGGCGATGAAGAGAAACTTTATGAGGAAGTAAAGAAGGCCGCAGCAGGCGTTCAAACTAAAGGCGAATAAGTTTACAGAAAAAATTATCAACGACCCATTTTAAAAATCAGATAATTTTTATTCATCAACCCTACAACTCCAAACTCAATTTATGATAAAGCACAAATTGAAGAATTGCATTATAGCAAGCTTAATAATCTTATTCTCATCAATTACTTACAACACCAATGCGCAATTAAATCTCCCAAATGGTGTTTCGGGTTCATTTCAAATGGATGCGCAGTCATACAAGGAGGATTCAATTATTGGTGCACCAGATGTACCCGAAAATATAGGCACTAATGGCTACCTTGATTTGAAATTTAATAGCGGCAACTTTAAAGCGGGCCTACGTTATGAAGCCTATCTGAATGCATTGCAAGGTTATGATCCTGAAGGACGATACAAAGGCACAGGAATCACCAACCGCTATGCAGGCTATACTTACGAAAATCTTGAAATTACAGCAGGTAATTTTTATGATCAGTTTGGCAGCGGTTTAATTTTTCGCAGCTATTATGATTATGATTTAGGTTATGATAATGCAATGGATGGAATGTTATTAAAATATAATACAAATGGAATTTATGCCAAAGGTTTTATAGCACGTCAACGGGCATTTTTTGATTATGGCCCTGGATTGGTTCGCGGTATTGACGGTGAAATTCATCTCAGCGAATTGTTTCCTTCGGCAAAATGGGGAAAGACAAACCTGATACTTGGAGGAAGTTTTGTAAGTAAGTTTCAACAAAAAGATCAGTCCTCAACTATAAAACAACCGGAAAATGTAGGAGCATCAGCCGGGCGATTAAATTTTATTCATGGACCGTTTAATATTTATGCTGAGTATGCTTACAAAATTAACGATCCGAGTTATGTGAACAATTATATTTTCGCTCCTGGCCAATCTTTATACATAACAACATCATATACCAAAAAAGGGTTTGGAATTAATGCTGCTGCCAAACGCATTGACAACATGAACTTCAGGAGCGATCGTGATGCTACGGGCAATGTGCTTAACATCAATTATCTTCCTGCAATATCAAAAAATCAAACCTATCGCCTGGCAACATTATATCCTTATGCAACACAGCCTAATGGTGAAATGGGAATTATGGGCGAAGTATTTTATACTTTTAAGCCTGATACCAAACTTGGCGGCAAGCACGGGACTTCAATTAGTGTAAATGCATCACACATTAATGATATTGACCGTGAACCAACAGGCGATGAGTACGGTTATCATTCTGATTTTTTTAAAGTAGGCGAAACTGTTTTTTACCAGGATGTGAATGTTGAAATAACAAAAAAGCTTAGTAAAAAAATAAAAGCTATTGCAACTTACATTAACCAGATTTACAACGAGGAAGTATTAAAAGGACATCCTGATTCACCAATGATTTATACCAACATTGCAGTATTAGATCTCACCTATAAGTTTACTACAACTAAAAGTTTGCGTATGGAGTTTCAGCATTTATGGACTGAACAGGACCTCGGCAACTGGGCTTTCATATTAGCAGAATACACTATTGCACCGCACTGGTCATTTAATGCTTACGATGAATACAACTATGGAAACGATAATAAAGATTTACGGGTGCATTATTTAAATGGCGGCATAGTTTACAATAAGGGCGTTACGCGGCTTGCTCTTGGTTATGGCAAACAGCGTTCAGGATTACTATGTGTAGGAGGTGTATGCCGGCAAGTACCTGCATCAAACGGATTTACGTTTAGTGTATCCACAAGTTTCTAATTTATTACTTTTGAAAATCAAATTCATAATTGACATGAAGCAAACAATTCAAAAATCTTCGGTAATACTGATACTTGCAATATTTAGTATTGCAATAATTTCATGCGATAAAATTTCTCCGCCATACACCCAGGAGATTGCAACGGTTGTTACCAAACGCAAAGTTTTATTGGAGGATTATACAGGGCACACTTGCCCTAATTGCCCCAATGCCGCAAAAGAAGCAGACACTATTGCAAACTATTTGTACAAAGATCAGGTTGTGGTAATGGCACTGCATGTTGGTGGTTTTGCAACACCATACCCTGGCGCATTTTATTATGATTTCAGAACCACAGAAGGCACAGAACTTGATAACTTTTTTGCATTGGCTACAAGTGGTTTACCAAAGGGCATGATTAATCGTGCAGGCTTTCCTGCTCTTACACATAAGAAAGCCTATTCAACATGGGCAAACAATGTATTTACTGAATTGTCAAAACCGGTTGAGGCCGCTATTGAAATTTCTAATACCTATAATCAGTCAACAAACACAGTAATAACTACTGTAAATTCAAAATTTGTTGAAGATTTAAGCGGCAAGTATTTTTTAAGTGTTTTTTATGTGGAGGATAGTATAATTCAACCGCAGTCAACTAACGGTGGAGGTACTATTTCAGACTATGTTCACATGCATGTATTGCGTGGATCATTTAATGGTACGTGGGGAGAACAAATTGCCTTAGATCCTCAAAAAGATTCAGAGGTATCAAAGACGTATGCTACTCCTTTAAAAACTGATGCTGTTCCCAAAAATTGCCGCGTGGTTGCTTTTATTTATAATTTTGATACTAAAGAAGTTGTGCAGGCAGATGAAAAGCAAATACAATAAATTTTATTTTTAAAACATAAGTTGTAAAAGATGGTTTTAAGAAATTGAAATCATCTTTTTGTTTTTATAAAAAGGGCAGTTTTAAAAATTCACCTTTAATCTTCTCTCCCTTTGTCCGCCCGTGCCAGTTCGGACGGGGAGAGATAAGAGTGAGGAGTATAAAAAATGAATTTTTGGAATTGCCCAAAACTTAAATTCATGAAACATAAAATAGTTGTTGCAGTAACAGGAGCAAGCGGGAGTATTTATGCCAAAGTCTTATTTGATAAGTTGGTTCAATTACAAGAACAAGTGGAGCAAGTGGGCGTAATATTTTCTTCCAATGCGCGCGATGTATGGCAGTTTGAAATGGGCAACAGCGATTATGAAAACCTTCCCTTCAAACTATATGAACCCAAAGATTTTTTTGCACCATTTGCCAGCGGTTCGGCAAGGTTTAAAACTATGATTATCTGCCCATGCAGCATGGGAACACTTGCTCGTATTGCCACAGGGGTTTCAAACGATTTAACTACCCGTGCTGCTGATGTAATATTAAAAGAGCGCAGAAAATTAATTCTCGTAACCCGTGATACACCGCTAAGTTTGATACACATTAACAACATGAAATCGGTTACAGAGGCCGGTGGAATTATCTGCCCGGCATCACCATCATTTTATTCAAAACCCCAAACCATGGAGCAACTTGCAGCCACAGTAATTGACCGTGTTCTTGACCTTGCCGGGTTTGAAAACAAATCATATCGCTGGAATGAAAAGTAAGACCTATCAGGGGAAACGAAGACATTACTTGTATGGAATTATTTTTTAAACCAATGATTGTTTAAATATTTTATCCACAGCAGCAATTTTTAACTTGCATAATCCGTTCAGCTTTCCATATCTTTATCCTAATCAATTAACCCCGTGTATATGTTTGAGTACACCAAAGAGATTCTTTTGAAAGTTAGTTTTGACAAAAAGTTGTTCAGGAAGGAACTTATTAAAGCAGCAGGTTGGCTAAAGCCCGATGAAAAAAAATTGTTAATGATGTGGGCCATGGCTAATTTCGGACATCAATACATGGATATTATCCATGAAGTATTTAAAAAGATGGCTTAATAAATTCTATGTTTCTTTTTAATCCTTCGAAGCCGGTTCTTTTTACTGCTGATTTCGAAAACATTTTTTGAAAAACGTCTTTAGTAATTTCAATCCATTCATCCCGGGTCATTTCCAGCAAATGATCTTGAGGTTCGAAATCAGGTTCATTATGCGGTTTTGAAAAACGGTTCCACGGGCATACTTCCTGGCAGATATCGCAACCAAAAACCCAGTTTTCAAATTTTCCTTTATGTTCAATTGGTATTGCATCTTTCAATTCAATGGTAAAATACGAAATGCATTTACTGCCATCTACAATATATGGTGCGATAATGGCCTCCGTGGGACATGCATCAATACAGCGGGTGCAGGTGCCGCAATAATTCTGAATGGAAATATCATAATCTAATTCTAAATCAACAATCAGTTCAGCAATAAAAAAGTAAGAACCCGCTTTAGGATTAATAAGGTTTGAATTTTTTCCTATCCAGCCTAAGCCACTTCGCTTAGCCCAAGCCCTGTCGAGCACAGGAGCTGAGTCAACAAAAGCGCGACCGATTACATCACCAATATTTTCACGAATAAAATTATGCAACTCCTTTAGCTTTTCTTTTATCACAAAATGATAATCGGTTCCATAAGCGTAACGCGAAATTTTTGGAGCATCATCATGCAATTGCTTTTTATCAGGATAATAATTCAGCGAAAGCGAAATCACACTCTTAGCTCCGTCAACTAATAAACGCGGGTCAAGCCGTTTATCAAAATGATTTTCCATGTAGCTCATTTTTCCATTCATGTTGTGTGTGAGCCATTGTTCTAAACGAGGAGCCTCTTCTTCTAAAAATTCAGCACGCGAAAAACCGCAATGGGTAAAGCCTAAGCGCAATGCTTCTTCTTTAATAAGTACCGAGTTACTTTTCATGCGGATAAAAATATGATGCTGTGAAATTAATTTATTGTAATTCATATCATTGGATGATTTCAATAAAAACATTTTCAGATAGATGTTTTTTTAATGATTTATTATAATATCTTTGTGCTATCATTTTAATATCACAATTTAAAACTCATAAACTATGACACCAGAAAAAGTTTACAAGCCAATGTCCGGGTATGGAATGTTGGTTGCATTTTTTATATTAATTGCAATTGCGATCGTAGCCGCAGCAAATAATTATGAAACTATTGTTCCTTTCATTATTATTCCTGAAGTTTTTATTGCACCCGGTTTTTTTATTGTTAATCCAAACGAATCAAAGGTGCTTATCTTATTCGGCACCTATAAGGGAACAGTTAAAAACAATGGCTTCCTGTGGGCCAACCCGTTTTTCAAAAAGCAACACGTTTCATTGCGCATGCGTAACCTTAACGGGCAAACCTTAAAGGTAAATGACAAGCTCGGCAATCCTATTGAGATTGCTGCCGTAATTGTGTGGCAGGTAGCAGATACAGCCAAAGCAATTTTTCAGGTTGACGATTATGTGAAGTATGTAAACATTCAAAGCGAAGCTGCCGTGCGACATCTTGCAGGCACTTGTCCGTATGATAATTTTGAAGACAGCGAAGCAACAGTTACTTTGCGTGGAGGCAGCGATAATGTAAATCAAATGCTGCTTGTTGAATTAGATGAGCGATTAAGCAAGGCAGGGATTAAAGTGGACGAAGCGCGCATCAGCCATTTAGCTTATGCACAGGAAATTGCAGGTGCGATGTTGCAGCGTCAGCAGGCAACCGCAATAGTTGCAGCTCGTCACCAGATTGTGGAAGGTGCTGTAAGTATGGTTGAAATGGCACTTGCAAAATTATCGGAACGCCAAATTGTAAACCTTGACGAAGAACGCAAAGCATCTATGGTAAGCAACCTGTTAGTGGTTTTATGTGGAGATAGAAATGTAAGCCCGGTAGTAAATACCGGAACACTTTATAATTAAAAATATAATCGGAGGCCGTCATTCCGAATTTATTTCGGAATCTGAATAGGCTTGGCAGATGCTGAAACGAGTTCAGCATGACGCTGCCCCTCGTCACTTCGTTACTTCGTCCTCTCGTCACTTAAAACGCATGTCTGAAAAAAAAGCAATCATACTTCGCATTAATCCTGAAACAAGCAAACTGCTTGAGAAGTGGGCTGCCGATGATTTCAGAAGTCTTAATGCGCAGATAGAATTTTTATTGCAGCAGGCATTACTTGATTCGGGTAGAATGAAAAAGAAAAGTTAATACTACCCTTTTTTAAAGCAAAGAGATTAAAGCCAATAAAGGTTGTATTTAACGAAGAAATTATTGGAGCTTGATAAAGTTAAAACTGATATTTTTTATTGAATCACTACAAAATCAACTCTCCTGTTCTTTGCTCTGCCTTCAGCAGTTTTATTATCAGCGATCGGGTTGGTATCACCCAATCCGTCTGAAATAATCCTATCAGCGCTAACGCCCTTTTTAACCAAATAATTTTTTGTTGCTTCAGCCCTGTTTTTTGAAAGTTTAAGATTGCTTTCAGGTTTACCAACATTATCAGTATATCCGGTCAGACTAATTTTATACCCGGGTTTTTCAACAAGCATTTCAGCCACCAGGTTCAGGTAGGGAAATGAACTTGATTTAATCACGGCCTTGCCATTTTCAAACTGCAATGCTTCATAAGCCTTTTTAATAATTTCTTTTTCTTTTTCAGAAACCTCAACAGGCTTATTAATGATATCATTCGGGTTGGGTGCTGTTACATTTTCCTTTACCGGGGGCTTTAAATATTCAATAAAAAAAGCATTAACATTGGCATAATCATCCGTTAAAAAAGTAAAAGACATGCCTTTAATGATTGTAAAAACATTTCCAAGACTATTATCACCCTGGCCTGTTTTGGGATGAAGACTTCTCTTGGCAGGTTCATAAGTTCCGTCAACTTTTTTTATCAAAGCCATGGGTATTATTTTTCCATCTTTTACCGTTAGCTTTCCTTCCGCACAGGTACAACTGGTATCGGTTCGTAATGAAAATACAACGTTATGCTCACCGTCCGGCACAGGCAAAGCTCCACGGGTTATAAATGCTTCGTAATATTCATCAAAGCAGTTTTTTGCAACATTAGTATCGCGCTGATAGGTAGCGGTCTGTCCAAATGCAGCGTTAAAAAAAGAAATAAAGATGGTTGCTAATAAAATACGTTTCATAATAATCGGGTTTTTTTGCGTGGTCGAAAATACAAAAGTTTTAACAGCCCAAACATTTCATTGAAATGTAATTTCAAAAAGAATGACAAATGTTTTTCTACTTTTGAAAAACATAATAATCCATGATGAATCTCAAATCCATTTTACGCGAATCTCCACCCATTGACCAGGTTGGGGTTGAAGAACGAATTGCACGTCTGGCCAAACGCAGCATTAAAACAGAATCGAAAATGGCCGCTTTGAAGCTTGCAATAAGCATGTGCGACCTTACTACGTTAGAAGCACGCGATACTGAAGGTAAAGTTATTCAGTTATGCAACAAAGCCATGCGCCCGCATGAAAGTCTTGATGTGCCAAGCGTTGCTGCTATATGTGTTTATCCCAACATGGTGCGTATTGCAAAAAAATGTTTAGAAGGAAGCAAGGTAAAAGTAGCTTCGGTGGCGACTGCATTTCCAAGCGGGATGAGTAATTTGAAATTCAAATTAGATGAAACAAAATATGCAGTAAATGAAGGTGCTGATGAAATTGATATGGTAATTAGTCGCGGACATTTTTTAGCCGGAGAATATAATTATGTGTTTGATGAAATAGCTGCTGTTAAAAATGCGTGTGGCCTGGCACATCTGAAAGTAATTCTTGAAACGGGAGAACTGAGCACGCTTGACAATGTTCGCAAGGCGAGCGATCTGGCAATGTATGCCGGTGCTGATTTTATAAAAACATCAACCGGTAAAGTTCAACCTGCGGCTACACTTCCGGTTACATGCGTAATGCTTGAAGCAATTCGTGATTTTTATTTTCGTGAAAATAAAATGATTGGAATGAAACCCGCAGGTGGAATTGCAACATCAAAATTGGCTATTCAATATCTTGTTCTTGTTCGTGAAACTTTAGGAAACGCATGGCTTTCGCCTGATTGGTTCCGCTTTGGTGCTAGCAGCTTGGTGAATGATTTACTGATGCAAATAAAAAAACAGGAAACAGGAATTTATCAAAGCGCAGATTATTTTTCGAAGGATTGATCACAGATTACAATGATTTCAAAATTGATTACACCGATTTTTTTTGTCTGATAAATCAGAATTGAGGATAAAAAATATTATCACTTCACTTCATATCTAACCATTGGTCTGCTCTTGGATGCGTGATTTATAATTTTAAAACCAGCTTTTTTAAATGCTGAATAAATTCCTATCCATGCAAATGAATCAGGCATTTTTTTAGAGTAGGGTATTGTGGGATAGGCTTCGAGAAATTTAATTTTGTTTTGTTTAGCGTACTTTTTTGTACTTTCAATTAGAGCAGTTGACAAGCCGCAATTGCGAAATTCTTTTTTGATGAAAAAGCAAGTCATACTCCACACAGGTTTATCATCAATGCGTTTATGCACCCGCGAATTTTCTATGCGCATAAAATTTTCGCGTGGTGCCAATGAACACCAGGCAATTGCTTCGTCCTCATAAAAAGCAAGCAGTCCTGTTGGTTTTCCACTCCATACTATTTCTTTAAAGCTTTGCTTGTTGCTTTCATATTTGCCTTCCGCAAAATCTGTTTTTTTTATCCTGTCATACATGCACCAGCATCCGCCACATGCGCCCTTCTCACCAAATAAATTTTCAAATGCGCTCCACGTTTTTTTTGTAAGCGGCTCATAAGTAAGTTGCGTTAGAAATTCTTTTTCTTTCATGATTTTAGCCTAAATTCATTATTAAAATTTGTTGAAGCGTTGAAAAAAATCCCGAAGGGATGATATGATTATAATAAATTATTAGTCCTAAGAGAAAGAACCCCGAAGGTGGTGATATTTTTCTCCGAGAATAATGTCATCCCTTCGGGATTTTTGTCTATGGGCTTGTGTTCTTCTATAATAATATCAACCCTTCGGGTTTTAAGTAATCCCGAACACAGGTTAATTTTAACTTCTTTCAATAACCCTTTTCAATTTATTAAAATGTTCATCCTGTCTTTTTTGGAAAGCTTTTTTCATCATAAAGCCAAATAGCTTCAATGAAATCATTTCAAATTTTGTTTCAGTAATGCAAGTCAATTCAGTTTTGTTTTTATCAATTTCTTTAAAAACCGTTTGAATGTTTGATTCCATCATCTTAGGCATAGAAAGTGTTCCTTCAAGTTTATGATACGGAACTTTTTCTGTTATCGTTTCAAACATGATAATTAATCGCCTCTTTTCTTCATAAGTATGTTTTGCTTTTGTACCGGCTTCACCCGGATTCCCGCTAACAATTCAAAACTTTTGAAATTGGTTAGCCACAGTTTCAAATTATCAGGATTATCATAAAAATCCCAAACTTGTTTTACCGGTTTATTGATGATGATAGTTGTTGTGATATTCATTTTGAAAAGGATTATAAAATAAAATCTAAATAGTTTTGTTGGGTGATGACTTCAAATTTGGCTTTCGGATAGGCTTCTCTAAAGGCTTTTGGAGCTTTTACATTTGTTTTATTCCATTTGAATTCATAAGCGGAGATTTTTGTTCCTGTAACTTCTATCAAATCAATTTCCTGGTTATCATAAGTCCGCCAAAAATAATATTCTGCATTTTTCTTTTGATAATAATTTCTCTTTATCCGCTCTGCTATCAAGTAATTTTCCCAAAGTGAACCAACATCATTCCGCACGCTGATTGACCTGAAATCATTTATCAATGCATTCCTGATTCCATTATCAAGAAAATAAATTTTAGAGTTTTTCACAATCTCTTTTCTGAGATTTCTGCTGAATCCCCGGAGCTTATAAATTATCTGAACCTTAGCGAGCAAGTCAAGATATTTATCAACGGTATTTTTACTCAACTGTAATTTGCTGCCAAGTTCCTCAACCGAAACTTCATTACCACATTGATAAGCGAGCATTTGTAGCAGATCAAGTATCTTGTTTGAACTCCGCAGGTTTTCATAAGCTAAAATATCTTTAAGCAAATAATTTCTAACTAATTGCTGAATGTATTCTGCTTTTTCATCGTGTGTGACGAGTGAAAAAATTTCGGGATAACTGCCCAGCACCATTCTTTCATCAAGATGTTGAACCGTTTCAATGGGTGATTCAATTTCTGATAATTCCATTTGCGCTATAGGATACAATTTGTACTCATAACTTCTGCCTGTAAGCGGTTCGCCTGTTTTATTTGACAAATCAAAAGCCGATGAACCTGTTGCAATGATGGTGAGTTGTGGAAACTCATCAATCATCAGTTTTAATGCTTGCCCGATGTTAGGCGTAGCCTGTGCTTCATCAATAATTAAAAGTTTAACCCCTTTCAAAAACCGGTTGTAAGCCGACTTAGTCCGTTGCGATAACAACCTTTGCGTATCTAAATCTTCACCATTGAGCAATAAATACTTTTCCTTTTGTTCGGATAATAAATGCCTGATAAGAAAAGTTTTTCCAACTCTTCTTGTACCATATAGCAATAGCACTTTATTGCTGCCAAGCCTTTGTTCAATAGATGTTTCGAGAAATCTTTGTATTTGCATGGTATAAAAAATCAGGTTGCAAATGTATCAAAAACATTAATTCCGTCACTATAATGACCCAATTTAGCTAAATTCAGTCATTACACTGACGGAATTAACGAAATCTGGCATTTCATCCCAACAAAAAACTCTCACCAATTACGATGAGAGTTTTCTGTTTTGTTGACAACCTATACTTGAAACAGGATAAATTTATACAATTGATAAATCTTAAATTGTTTTTCAAACCTTAGTAGAAAATCATTGATAAATTCAAGACCTTATTACCTTATTTCTCAATAAAAATAAGGTAATAAGGTTGTATTGAGGGTGGTATATTTCTACTAAGGTTTTCGCGTTCTCTTACGAATTTTCAGATAAATTAAATGTGCTTATTTATTCCGTTTAATATATTATAACACCCCAAGTACCAAAGCCTCAATTAACCGCAATCTTATTCCGCTCAAATGTTTTATCGTTAATAGATTTGATTGCTTCTTTAAACGTGTTATTGAGGTCATTTGTTATTTGAAAATATGCGCTTACATTCCATAAATCCTGTGCTATTAAACCTTTCAAGAAAGTTTTGATGAGCGTTTCAGAAGTTTTATAGCCCGCTGTATCATACTTTACTTCCTGCTTTTCAGCGTAAGCAATAAATTTCTGAATCAGGTCTTCATCCACAACAAAATTCTTTTTGAAAGTTTCAATGTCAGGATATTTTGCAAATAGATCCTTACGGTTATTATCCACGTAAGTTAATGACCATTGATTCAGCGCACCTTTTCTGCGCAGGTCTTGCCAGTACTTGCTATTCATTGCAGTATCAAGCGGTACAAAAACATCAGGCATTATACCACCACCACCATACACAGTGCGTTTTGCATTTGTAAGTACTTTTAATGAATCACTAAACTTTATCGAGTCACGCGAAAATAATTCTCCGTTCTTAAAACGGTTGCTTATGTCCTCTTCGTAATCATCTTCACCTTTATCATAAGGTTTCTGAATGCAGCGACCGCTTGGCGTATAATAATGTGCAATGGTTAATCGCACTGCACTGCCATCAGGCAAAGGATATGGCTTTTGAACAAGTCCTTTACCAAACGAGCGTCTTCCTATTATTAATCCCCTGTCCCAATCCTGTATAGCGCCCGAAACAATTTCACTTGCCGATGCTGATGTTTCATCAACCAACACTGCAAGTTTTCCTTTTTCCCAGCCACCGGTTGAAGTTGAATAGCTATCCTGCCGCGATTGTTGACGACCTTGGGTATATACAACCAACTTTCTATCACTTAAAAATTCATCGGCCAATTCAATAGCACGATTCAAGTAGCCGCCACCATTACCTTGTAAATCAAGTATGAGTGACTTCATTCCTTTCTCTTTAAGTTCTTTCAATTTTTCTTTAAACTCATCAACAGTTGAATCGGCAAATCGCGAAATTTTAATGTAGCCGATCTCAGGTGTTGCCATGTAAGATGCGTCAATACTAAAGATTGGAATTTTATCACGCGTAATCAAAAATTCTAAAAGATTGGGTTCGCTTCGTCTATAGATATAGACTTTTACTTTGGTGCCTTTATCGCCACGCAGTTTTTTAAGCACATCGCTGTTTTTAATTTTAATGCTTGCCACGTTTGAAGTATCTATTTTCACAATTCGGTCACCGGCCATAATGCCGAGTTTTTCCGATGGACCACCGGGTATAGTGTTTGTCACCATAATAGTATCATCCAGAATATTGAACTGAATACCCACGCCTTCAAATTTTCCCACAAGCGGTTCATTCATTTCCTTCAACTCATCGGCTGGTATATAAACCGAGTGTGGGTCAAGGTCTTTAAGCATGGCTCGTATGCCGTCATCAGTTACTTTTTGCCCGTTTACAGTGTCAACATAATACACGTCTATCATTTGAAACAATGCGGCTATCTTATTAGCCGAAGCAGCAAGAGAGGCTTGATTATTTTGACCTTGTGAGAATGGTTGTGCATTTGCCAAAGCAGTTGCTGATAATATCAGCACCATTAAAAGTTTTTTCATTGTCATATTTAAATTCTGATTAAAATTATTTCGTGAGATGATGCGATGAAAATTTCGCAGTGATAATTTACTTTTTATAATTCGCGGTGAGGTTACAAATATAATTTGTTTTGCGTGTTAAAAGGTATCAAAACGATTTGCCTACTGTAAAAGTATATGTTTGATATCAATCTATGTTTGATTAACTTATGTTTAACGGGGGGAGCCGTTTTAAATTTAAAAATCATTAATTGCAGATGTTAAAACTTAACGATTTTTTATTTCACTTCTTTTTAAACCTTTGCCCGCTCATATAATTTATCCATGTACGAATATATCAAAGGCAGGTTTACTTCAAAAAGTGCAACGCAGGTTGTTGTAGAGGCAGGCGGAATCGGTTACGATATAAGCATTTCATTAAACACCTTCACTTTAATTAAAGATGCCGAAGAAGGAAAAATTTACATCCACCTGGTAGTGCGCGAAGATGCTCATGTACTTTATGGATTTGCCGATGTGGACGAGCGAACTATGTTTCGCAACCTTATTACGGTGAGCGGAGTGGGGGCGACTACTGCACGCATGATACTTTCATCGCTCAATCCGAAAGAATTGCAGCAAGCTATTGTAGGAGGAAATGCACCACTGTTACAACGGATAAAAGGCATAGGGACAAAATCTGCACAGCGTATTATTATTGATCTGAAAGATAAATTAACGAAGGATCCTGTGGAGGTGTCGCAAATTTTACACACGCACGGCAATACAATAAGAAACGAAGCGTTAAGTGCTCTGTTAGTTTTAGGATTTCCTAAAGCACAGGCCGAAAAGGCCATTGATGCAGCAGCTCGTAAAGGCAATGATGCAAGTGTTGAAGACCTGATAAAAGGTGCGCTCGCTAACCTGTAACAAATCAGTTATTCAAAGCCCGGTTTTAACCGGGTTGATTCTTTAATATTATTCATATTTAAATCGCAGATTGCGGTTATCAAAATTTATCTATTTTAGACGCCCTTATGAAAACGGTTTTCAATATAAATTTCCTCTTGTTTCCTAATCCATAGACTATAATTCTTTTTACGTAAAATCTTACGTTATTAGACGAATAGATTTAATCATTGAATGAAATCGCGCTTCAGTAAATTATCTAAATACCCCGCCATTGCTTTGTCTGTCTTTGCTCTTACAGGCCTGGTAGTAGCAACTGATTTTTCAAGTCCCGGGTTGTATATCACGCAACCCGAAGCTTATCCATTACCCGACTATCATCCCGGTGTTTCAATAACAGCGTTTCCCGTTGATACGCCTACTACGCATGATTCACTCAAGTTTCCGTTTGACGATCGCATTGCTGACCCAATGTCTTTGCCTTATGATCATAGTCCGCTTTACCTCAACGATCCATCCAATATAAAAACCAATGTTGAATATGATCCCGATAACAATCAGTACAACGTTAATGAAATGATTGGCGGAGAGTTTTATCGCAACCCAAGCTATTTGACTTATGATGAATATGTTCGCAAGACAAATGCTGAAAGCACAAAAAAATATTGGCAACAATTATCAGAAGGCGGCAATTCAATAACAGGTAAAAAAGGTTTGAATCCGAAATTATACGTTGGGAGCGAAGCTTTTGAACGCATTTTTGGAACAAACACCATAGACATACGTCCGCAGGGATCGGCTGAATTAACCTTTGGGGCTAACATAGCCACTAATAAAAATCCAGGTATCCCCGTTAAGCAACAACGCACGGGGACTTTTGATTTCAAAGAAAAAATTCAGCTTAATGTGGTTGGTAATATTGGCGATAAGATGAAGCTATCAACCAATTACAATACCGAGGCAAGTTTTGATTTTGAGAATAAAATGAAATTGGAATATACCGGCCACGAGGATGAGATCATTAAAAAAATAGAAGCTGGTAACGTAAGCCTGCCGCTCACAGGAACTTTAATTACAGGTAGCCAGAGCTTATTTGGATTTAAAGCCCAACTGCAATTTGGCAAGTTGATGGTAACCGGATTATTCAGTGAGCAAAAAGGAAAATCGCAAAACATTGTGGTTCCTCCGGGTGGCGGGCAAAAAAATGATTTTGAAATTACCTGCGACAATTACGAAGCCAATAAGCACTTTTTTATAGCTCAGTATTTTCGTGATCATTATGACCAGGCTTTGAAAAATGCACCTGTTATAAGCACGCCTATTACAATAACAAAAATAGAAGTATGGGTAGTAAAACCGGGACTCACTGATACCCGCAGTCTTATTGGTTTTATGGATCTGGGTGAAGCATCCCCTTATTCATCAACATCACCAATTGTGAATGCTCCACTGCCTCCTCCTACAACACCATTGCCTGATAATAATGCCAATTCGATTTATTATAATTTTAATGACACAGGGCAGACCTACCATAATTTGCGCAATCCGGCTTATACAGGTACTACGGCAATCTATACCGACCTTGCCAATAATAAATCGTTTACAGCGCCACGCGATTATGAAAGAATTGAAAATGCTGTAAAGCTGCAACCCTCTGAATATACTTTCAATTCACAATTGGGTTACGTATCACTTAAATCGCAGCTTAACCCTAACCAGGTGCTTGCTGTTGCGTATGAGTATAGTTATAACGGCACTGTTTACCGCGTAGGTGATTTAACAACCGCTGGAATTAGTCCTCCAAACCGATTGTATGTAAAGATTCTTAAAAGTTCTAACGTAAGTGTAAAGCTGCCCATCTGGAAACTGATGATGAAAAACATTTATGCTTTAGGCGCCTATGGTTTACAGCAAAAAGATTTTAAGTTAAATGTGTTGTATTATAATGACAGCACCGGCAGCGATATTAATTTTTTACCGGCAGGTGCCAGCGAACCTAATGTAAACAGCATCGCATTAATTAAGGTTTTGAATCTTGATCGTCTTAATTCACAGTTAGACCCGCAGCCCGATGGTATTTTCGATTATGTGGAAGGACTTACTGTAGATGCTGCTGACGGAAGAATTATTTTTCCTGAAGTAGAACCCTTTGGAAGCTACCTGAAAAGTAAATTCAATCCCAACACAAATGTATATCAGAAGTTTGTTTTCCAGGAACTTTATGACAGCAGTAAAACTGCAGCGCAGCAGATTCCCGAAAAAAATAAATATAAACTTAAAGGCAGCTATGTGAGTAATGTGAGTTCCGACATTGCACTTAACGCCATCAATATACCGCAGGGTTCAGTAAAAGTTACAGCAGGCGGCATTCCGTTAACTGAAAATGTTGACTATACGGTTGATTACAACCTTGGCCGGGTAAAGATCATCAATCAATCTTATCTTAATTCAGCAAGCCCCATCAATATTTCATTAGAGAGCAATTCGCTGTTCAGCATTCAGTCGAAACGCTTAATGGGATTACATGTTGATTATCTTCAAAGCAAAGACTTTACACTTGGCGGCACTATTTTAAATTTAACGGAACGCCCGCTTACTCAAAAAACAAATATTGGTGATGAGCCTATATCAAATACAATAATTGGAGTTGACGGTAATTACCGCACTGATTCGAGGTTCATTACAAAACTAATAGACAAGCTCCCTTTAATAGCTACCAAAGAAGTTTCAAGTGTAACCATGAACGGTGAATATGCACACTTTTTCCCCGGTCATCCAAAAGTAATCGGTCAAAGCGGAACCGCTTATATTGATGATTTTGAAGGCACTCAATCCAATATTGATTTAACCACAGCAGGTTCCTGGTACCTGGCAAGTGTACCACAAAACCAGCCAACGCTATTCCCCGAAACTAACTCACCTGAAAACAGGGTATTCGGTGTAAACCGCGCCAAGCTTGCATGGTACCAGGTTGACCCCACTGTGTTTTATCACAACTCAAGTTTAAAACCCGCTAACATCACTGATGTTGAATTGCAAAACAACCAGGTGCGCGAAGTTTTTGACAATGAAATTTTTCCTCAGAAAAGTTATCCAAACGGTGTGGTCCCTCCGCTCAGGGTGCTTAACTTAGCTTATTATCCCGATGAACGTGGACCTTATAACTATGACGTGACGGGGGTTACGGGTATGTCATCAGGTATTGATATTAATGGCAAGTTAAATAATCCTGAAAGCCGCTGGGGCGGGATTATGCGTCATTTGGAAACCAATGACTTTGAGGCAGCCAACGTTGAGTTCATTACCTTTTGGATTATGGATCCGTTTAATGAAGATAATCCGGATCCAGACAATAAAGGAAAATTGTATTTTAACTTAGGCCAGGTTAGCGAAGATATATTGCATGACGGTCAACGCATGTATGAAAATGGTTTACCGTCTTCAACCTTAATCTCTGAAACTGCAAAAACCGATTGGGGAGTTTACCCAACAAATACAACAAACCCAACGAATGCATTTGATAATGATCCTAATTCGCGTACGCAACAGGATATTGGTTTAGATGGTTTAAGAGATAATTTTGTTGATACTTTTTCAGTTGTTAACGAACACAATTTCAGACCCGATAGCACCAAACTTAGTTTTCTTGATTCAATTGTTTCCGTATTTGGTGCTTCATCAGGTGCATATACATTGGCAAACACGGATCCATCAACAGACGATTTCCGTTTCTTCAGAGGCAATACCACAAGTGATAATTCGGGCAGCATTTTATATCGCTACAAAGATTACAATGGAACGGAAGCTAATTCACCCGTTGCCTCCGGAAATTATTCTCAGTCGTCAACCAACCAACCCGATGCTGAAGATATCAGTCGCGATAATAATATGGACATCTACGAAAACTATTTTCAGTATGAAGTAGATATTGATCCGGCAAAGATGGCTCTTGGTTCTCAGAGGTACATATCCGACAGGGTGTTGGCACCGGTTTCATCAACTACAACTCCTAATAAAAAAGTTTATTGGTACCAGTTTAAAATTCCCGTAAGTGATTTTACGAGACAAGTGGGGGAAATACAGGATTTTAAATCTATTGGTTACATACGTATGTTCATGAAAGGGTTTAAGAAACCAATGGTCTTACGTTTCGGAAAGTTAGATCTTACCCGTGGCGAGTGGCGCAGATACCAGGCCAATGTTGGTTATGGTTGCGAATCCATTGACCCGCAACCTTTTTCAAACACCACTTTTGATGTAGGCGCTGTTAGTATCGAAGAAAACAGCGGACGCACTCCTATTAACTATGTAGTGCCACCGGGTATAACCAGGGAGTTAAATGCATCAACACAGCAAGCGCAGCAATTAAATGAGCAATCATTATCAATGCGGGTTTGCGAATTATTTGATGGTGACGGACGTGCCACCTATAAAAACACACAACTTGATTTGCGCTCATACAAGAGAATTAAAATGTATGCTCACTGTGAATCAATTGTAAATCAACCAGTAGTTAAAGATAATGACCTTACCATATTCATACGTATAGGAAGTGACTTAACAGAAAATTTTTATGAGTATGAAATGCCTTTGAAAGTTTCGCCACTTTACAACAATAACCCCACATCAATATGGCCCGATTCTAATAATGTAGATATTGATCTCAGCAAGTTCCTTGAAGCTAAAGAGCTAAGACAACAGGCTTTGCTCAATCCGTCAACCGGTATCACAGTAAAAACTTTTTATCCCGTAATGCGCGATGGCGAAGCAACTATTTATGTGGTTGGTACACCAAACCTTTCGGAAGCGCGAAGCATTATGATTGGGGTTAGAAATCCAAAGCAAGGGTGCCCGCAATTTCCGCCTTACAATAATGATGATGGATTATCAAAGTGCGCAGAAGTGTGGGTTAATGAATTGCGACTTACCGACTTTGATGAAACAGGTGGCTGGGCTGCCAATGCGCGTATAGTTACTAAGTTAGCCAACCTGGGTACACTTTCGGTGAGCGGCAGGCGAAGCACTTATGGTTTCGGAATGATAGAGCAGAAAATTACTGAACGTTCGCATGAAGATGTAACTGCATATTCAGTTTTATCACAACTTAACCTGGGAAAATTTTTTCCGGATAAATGGGGCATTGCAGTTCCATTTGGTTTTGAATATGGCGAAGAATATATAAAACCACAGTATGATCCGCTACAACCTGATGTATTATTTCAGCAAGCTTTGGATGCTGAAAAAGCTAATGGCAATCCCAAGGAATTTAAACGCAACAGGATAGATTATACCAAACGTAAAGGATATAATTTCAGTAATGTTCAGAAGACACGAACCGGTGGAGGTAAAAGTCATTTATGGGACATCGAAAATTTCAACTTTACCTATGCTTATACAGAAGTATATCATCGCAATATTGATATTCAATACGATATTTTAAAAAATTACCTCGGGCAGATAGGCTATAATTTTAATACCACTATAAAACCGTGGGAGCCTTTTAAAAAATCAAAATCACTTAGTTCAAAATGGCTGCGGTTAATAAAAGATTTCAATGTAACTCCATTGCCATCAAGCCTTAACTTTAATACAAGTATTAACAGGCAATACGGTGAAACGTTATTGCGCAATAACACTTCGTACCAGGCATTGATTGATACCACTTTTAATAAATACTGGAACTGGACACGTACGTATGATATTAAATGGGATCTGACCAAATCAGTGAAGCTTGATTTTAATGCACTAAACACTTCAAAAGTTGATGAACCAAATGGCCGTATTGATAATGAGGAGGAAAAGAAAATAGTGCGTACCAACTTTTGGAATGGTGGCCGTAATACTGATTATCATCAAAGCGGAAATGCATCATGGCAGGTTCCTTTAAGTAAAATTCCTATTTTAGATTGGGTGCAACTTAATGCCCGATATGGTTTTGACTACAGTTGGCAGGCTGCACCATCATTGCTTGATTCGGCAACACGAACATTGGTGCCTAATCCTATATTGCAAAACACCATTCAAAACTCTAATACCAAACAGCTTAACGGAACGCTTACGTTTACGCAGTTGTATAATAAGATACCGTTCTTTAAAAAATTATTAGCTCCTCCTGCTCCAGCACCCGGAGGAAAATCAATACGCCCGCCAAAAGCCGAAGTGCCAAAGGCCCCGGGCGATACGAGTAAAACTGTAAAACCAAAAGTGCCGGGACAAATTAATCCCGTGGTTAAGTTTGTTGGTAAGCTGATTTTAAGCGTAAAGAGTACTGGCTTAACCTACAGTGAAACAAACGGAACGGCCCTACCGGGTTATATACCTAAAACACAATTTTTAGGACAGGATTATAATTACAAATCTGCTTCGGGCAGCACTTCCAATGCTCCCGGTTTTGGTTTCACATTAGGAAGCCAGGAGGACCTGAGGGTTAAGGCTGCACGTAATAATTGGTTAACTACTGATACAGCGTTTAACTCGCAATACTCCAAAGCATATAGTCAAAATTTCACAGGGCGCAGTACAATAGAACCGTTTGATGGTATGCGAATTGAATTAAGCGGACAAAAAAATTATTCCAAAAGCCATACAGAGAATTATCATATCAATGCCAACACGGGTGAATATAATTCTTATAATGCATTAGAAAGTGGCAACTTCAGCATATCAACTATTGCATGGGGAACATCATTTAAAAAAATCAATAAAGATTATACAAATTCTACTTTCGATGAGTTTACAAAAAACCGCATTGTTATTTCACAACGATTGGCAGCGGATAATCCCTATTCAGTGGGAACGGATACTGCCGGATATTATGACGGTTATTCAGGCTCCAACCAGGAAGTAATTTCTGCTTCGTTTTATGCAGCTTATACGGGTAAAGATGCGGCAACGGCTAAACTTAATCCTTTAAGCCTTTTCCCGTTGCCAAACTGGCGCATTACCTACGATGGTTTTACAAAAATGAAATGGTCGCAAAAATATTTTCAGAATTTCCAGTTAACGCACAGTTATCGCTGCACCTATAATGTAAATTCTTATAATACCAATCTTCAGTATTCCGATCCTTTTAGCACAGGTCACTCACCAATTCGCGATTTGTCAAGTAATTTTATTCCCAGGTATGATATAGCACAGGTTTCCATTACGGAATCGTTTGCACCTTTGATAGGAGTTGATATGACTTTTAAAGGAAAAACGCAATTCAACATTCGAATGGACTATAAACGCGACCGGAATCTTTCGCTTACTTACACAGGTGTGCAGCTTACTGAAATACGTGGCAATGAATTTACTTTCGGAACCGGGTATCGTATCAGTAAATTAAAACTGCCTTTTAAATATGGCGGTAAAAAGATCACTTTGCAAAATGATTTGGTGTTGAATTTTGATTTCAGTTATCGCAAGAGTTTAAATGTGTTGCGCAGAATGATTGAGCAAACCAACATTCCATCAAGCGGTATGGTAACTTATGGAATTAAATTTGATGCTGATTACCAGATCAATGATCGCTTTGATGTTCGCTTCTATTGGGATACAACTATTAACAAGCCTTTAATCGCAACATCTTATCCAAATTCAAATACAGCATTTGGTTTCTCGGTAAGGTTTACATTGTCGCAGTAATGGTGTTGGGTAATTGGGAAATATGGCAAATAGGAAATAAGGTAAATGGTTTGTTTAAGTAAAAAGTGAATCATCAATTCTGTTCCGATGTTTCGGGATCGAAATAAATTAATAAATCAAAAATTATTCAATCAAAAAATTATTTTTGCCACGCAATTTTATATTAAGAAGCTCCAAACATCAAACTCCATCCTGAATCAAGTTCAGTATCAAACTCCAAACTCCAAATTTCAAATTTTAAACAATATGAATTTTCCATCAGAACTTAAATACACTAAAGACCATGAGTGGGTACGCGTAGAAGGCGATGTAGCTACTATTGGCATTACTGATTTTGCTCAAGGCGAATTAGGCGACATTGTATATGTTGATATTTCAACCGTTGGCGACACACTGGATAAAGAAGTGATCTTTGGTTCAGTAGAAGCAGTAAAAACTGTATCTGACCTTTTTATGCCCATCAGTGGCGAAGTGTTGGAAATAAATCCAAACTTAGATTCAGTGCCTGAATCAGTAAACAAAGATCCCTATGGCACAGGCTGGATGATTAAGGTTAGGATGACGGATGCTTCTGAAGTTTCATCATTGCTTACCGCTGATGAATACCAAAGCCTGGTAACTGCCTGATAATGTTTTTAAAACATTTATGGCCGGCTCTTTTATGTGCTCTGGTTGTTCTTATTTTATGTGTGATACCCGGCCAGGATTTGCCCAAAGTTGGCATCATAAATTTCGACAAATTTGTTCATTCATTAATGTTCGGTGGTCTTACCTTTTTATTTGCAAAAGGATTTCACAAGCAAACCACTTATGAATTTTTGAAACAACATTATTTAGTTATACCATTTATATTCTGCACTTTGTACGGAGGTTTTTTAGAAATATTACAGGCAACCGTTTGTATTAACCGTGCGGGAGATTGGCTGGATTTTTTATTTGACGGCATTGGGGCACTTGTAGCAATTGGTGTTCTGAATTTTAAAAAAGATTTTTTGTTACGTTAAACGCGATGAACATTCTAATCAAAAAGTAAATTACCGCCACCAGTTTTCTTTTTCCCAAGATGTTTGTAAGCAAGTTCTGTTGCTTCGCGACCACGTGGTGTGCGCATGAGGTAACCTTCTTTAATTAAGAATGGCTCATACACTTCTTCTATAGTTCCGCTTTCTTCGCCCACTGCTGTGGCAATGGTTGTAATGCCAACAGGGCCGCCTTTGAATTTATCAATAATGGCCGAAAGAATTTTATTATCCATTTCATCTAATCCATGCTGATCAACATTTAAAGCGGCAAGTGCATATTCTGAAATTGCGAAATCAATTTCACCGGTTCCTTTAATCTGCGCAAAATCGCGAACACGCCTTAGCAATGCATTTGCAATTCGCGGTGTGCCCCGGCTCCTGCGCGCTATTTCAAACGATGCTTCATCGGAAATAACAGTGCGTAAAATTTCAGCCGAACGCATTACGATCAATTGTAAGAGTTTTGCATCGTAATATTCTAATCGTGACGTAATACCAAATCGCGCCCGCAACGGTGAGGTGAGTAAACCTGAACGCGTGGTTGCCCCAATGAGTGTAAAGGGATTAAGTTTGATCTGAACAGAGCGTGCGTTAGGACCACTCTCAATCATGATGTCAATTTTATAATCCTCCATTGCCGAGTACAAATACTCTTCAACAACAGGACTTAAACGATGTATCTCATCAATAAATAAAACATCATGCGCATCAAGATTTGTAAGCAAACCTGCAAGATCACCCGGCTTATCCAAAACCGGACCTGATGTGGTTTTTATTTTAACCTTAAGTTCGTTGGCAATAATATTTGCAAGCGTGGTTTTTCCTAAACCGGGAGGACCATGTAATAAAATATGATCCAATGCTTCACCGCGCTGTGAAGCTGCCTGGACAAACACTTTCAGGTTCTCAACTATTTTTGCCTGTCCGGTAAAGTCTTCAAACTCCAGCGGGCGCAAGGCTTTTTCAATTTCCTTATCCACCTGCGAAAGTTTCTCGTCACTCGGATCTAAATTCGGATTCAACATGTAGGGTAACTGTTATTTTTTATGATGACTGTTTCAGGATTTCCCAAAACTCGTCAATATTAATCACATTTATTTTAGGGAAAGGGGTTGATTTAAGAATATTAAAGTGTTTGTCATTGGTTACCAAATAATGAGCACTTCCTGTAACTGCGCAATTCACAAATTTATTATCATCCACATCGCCCGTTATTAATCTGAAATCGAAAAAAGGATTAACTCTTACTAAGTTGGAGCTATTGAAA